>JBOICL010000223.1:0-15472 GCA_050740055.1 Stenotrophobium sp. | reverse complement strand
ATCTATGGCCGCCGCCAAAAGTGCGATTGCGCGGAAAATTGCGCACCGGCCCTGCCAATGATATTGATGCTGGCACTATGGGAACCACTACTTCGCCCCGCCAGCAGCGCCTGGCCAAAATCGGCCAGCAGCTCGATCTGATCGAGGCCGAGATGAAACGCATCGGCTATTGGAGCGCCGAGCCGCCGGATCTACAAGCCAAGTTTGCGTCCGGAGAGATGCAGTCGTACACGGACGCTCCGTCTTTCGAGCTTTGGCTGCAACAGATCTTCATTCCCAATGCGCGCGACGGCGTGGCAAGCGACGAATTGCCGGAGCAAAGTCAGGTCGGCCTCATGGCCTTGCGCCAATACGAGTATCAGTCCAGCGTTCCGGTAGCGCAGCAACTGCTCTCGCTGCTCAATGACTTTGATGACATGGTCGAGCGCTATGGGAAGTCTTGAAGCTGGCGCAATGCACTACTCCCTGATCGGGAGCAAAGATGGCTGAAGACCGCATCGCCTTGATGATTCCCAAGCTGCTCGCCGTTGCGGGCATATTGCCTGTCCTGCTGGTGGTCCTGTGGCTGGGATGGAAAGTCACGACCAAGAGCCGCGAGGTGCAGGAAACCTGGACGCGCGTGGAAGTGCGCGTGATTGACCTCCCCAACGCGGACACGGCCACGATCGAGTTCCCCTGGCGGGGCAAAAATATCCGCCGTGAACTGCAGCGGCAGCATGGGCGCTACGTCGACGGCATCGAAGGCCTCAGCGGTTACAAGTGGGTGCGCAAATCGCAGACGCTTTCCGTCTACGTCAATCCGGCCAACCTCGACGAGATGAGCGCGGCGACCACTTCTGGTCTGTGGGGAGGCGCTATCGCCCTCGGCGTGGTCGCGCTGGTTCTGGCGGGAGTGGGAATCTTTCTGATGACTGCCGGAGATTTCACGGGCGCTGGGGCGTCGCCGCTACGGGATGCGGCCGAACGCGCAGAGATGGCCGAACTCGAACGGGCGGCAGCGAATCCGCGCGCGTTCGAACCAGCCGCTGTGAGTCCTCAGGCGCACGAACATGGCCCGAACTATCAAGGCGGTGGTGGCATTGCCGAAAACCCTCTGCTGAGGAAAATACTGGGCTACAAACCGGGGTCGGCGTTTTACATCGCAGGGATCCTCGTCCTGTTCTTCGGCAGTGTGCTGTGGAATCAATATCGGGCGACCGGCCGTTTGAACCCCTGGCCGATGATCGATAGAGGAACCGAACAGAAGATTTTCTGGGACAAAAACCCGCAACTGGAATATGTCAATTGGTATCACCGCACAGGGCTGGTCATGGCGCGCGACCGCGCGAGCGGCCGTACCGGGATGCTCGACATGTTCGTGGTAGGCAACGCCCAGGTTCATCCTCGCCCCTGCGGGGGCCAGCAGGGAGCGATTCCTGCGGCGATCTATCCCGGCGCCGGGGACATGACCTGTTACGCCATCGAAAAACCGGATACGGGCGCCGGCACCGCGTTCGCTTACGCCGTCAGCTTCTCGGCCAAGGCGAAGGACAGTCAAATGTCACAGTTCTATCGCGATTTATTCGGGAGCCGGGGCAAGCAGGTGAGCGTGATCCAGAACGACAGCTTTGCGGTCATTCTGGAAGCCGAGGACGCGCACGAGGATACGGTTGCGAGGATTGCAATCCGGAGTTCCTTCGACACGGCCTACGGTTTTCTCGCCTGGACCAGTGAATTTCAATAAGTGCGCGCCCGCGCTTTGACCCGCACCCGGCCCTCGCATAAATTGGCGGCCCATTCCCTCCGGCCACCTGCGAAGCGGCCCGCGACATGACCACTGCCCTGCTCGAATCCAGTATCACCAGCCTGCCGCGCATCCATCGCGGCAAGGTGCGCGACATCTACGCGCTGGGCGACGAGCACATGCTCATCGTCACCTCGGATCGCCTCTCCGCCTTCGACGTGATCATGCCGCGCGCCATACCAGGCAAGGGCGCGGTGCTCAATGCGGTCACCGAATTCTGGATGCAGAAGTTCGCGCACCTCATCCCCAACCACTCGGCGCCCAACATGCGCCTCGCGGATTACCTGACACGCGAAGAACTGGCGCAGTGCGAAGGCCGCGCCGTGGTGGTGAAGCGCCTCAAGGCGCTGCCGGTGGAGTGCGTGGCGCGCGGCTATCTCATCGGCAGCGGCTGGAAGGACTATCAGCAGACCGGCGCGGTCTGCGGCATTCCGCTGCCTAAAGGTTTGCGCATCGCCGACCAGTTGCCGCAACCGATTTTCACGCCCGCGGACAAGGCGCCGGTGGGCCAGCACGACGAGAACATCAGCTACGCAGAAGTGGAAAACAAGGTCGGCAGGGACATCGCCGCGCAGCTGCGCGACATCACCCTGCGCATCTACAGGGAAGCCTCCGAATACGCGCGCGGCCGTGGCATCATCATCGCCGATACCAAGTTTGAATTCGGCCTCGACAAGAACGGCACCCTGCATCTGATCGACGAAGTGCTGACGCCGGACTCCTCGCGCTTCTGGCCCGCCGACACCTATCGCCCCGGCATCAGCCCGCCGAGTTTCGACAAGCAGTTCGTGCGCGACTACCTGGAAACCCTGGACTGGAACAAGAAAGCGCCCGGCCCCTGGCTGCCGGACGAGGTGGTCGAGAAAACCGCTGCGAATTACCGCAAGGCGCAGCTTCTGCTCACCGGCGTGTAAAGACAGCCCACCATGACCATCGCCTCCGCCGCCGTGCTGTTGTTCCTGGTGATGGACCCGCTGGGCAACATCCCGGTATTCCTGTCCGCGCTCAAGCAGGTGCCGATGGCGCGGCAGCGGCGCGTGATCCTGCGCGAGATGCTGATCGCGCTGATCGCGCTGCTGCTGTTCCTGCTGCTGGGCGGACAACTGCTGCGCCTGCTCGGACTGTCGGAAGCCGCGCTGGGTGTGGCCGGCGGCGTGATTCTCATGCTGATCGCGCTGCGGATGGTTTTCCCCACGCCGGAAAAACCGCTGGAAGAGGAGGTGCTGGGCGAACCGTTCATCGTGCCGCTGGCGATTCCCTATGTCGCTGGCCCTTCGGCGCTGGCCACCGTGCTGCTGCTGATGAGCCGCGAACCTGCGCGCTGGCCGGAGTGGGTGCTGGCGGTGCTGCTGGCCTGGGCGCCGTGCCTGCCGATTATGCTCGCCAGCACCGCGCTGCAGCGCTGGCTGGGTCAGCGCGGGCTGATCGCGATGGAGCGGCTCACCGGCCTGATCTTGGTCACCATCGCGGTGGAGATGCTGATGACCGGCGTGAGCCAGTTCCTCGCGCTGCACCACTGACCGGCCGCGCCGCCCAAACTGCTATTCTCTCAGGCGTCATCACCGCCGCAGGAGTCCGCCATGCAGATCAAAATCGAGATCGATGTCAAACCCGAAGAACTGCGCCGCTTCCTCGGCTTGCCGGATGTATCCGGCCTGCAGGAGGAAATCATCGCCTTCCTGCGCGAGAAGGTCGGCGCTGCGGCGGACTTCGACGCCACCGGCTTCGTCAAGAGCAACATCGATGCCCTGCGCAACAGCCCGGCGTGGAAAAACATCGTCAGCAAGGTAACGGTCAAGGATTCGTCGGCGGAAACCGGCGGCGAGTCCGAACGCAAACCGCGCCCGCCGCGCCGCAGCAAACCGTCCGAGACGGAATAGGGCCATAAAAAAGCCGCTGGCGATTCCTCGCAGGCGGCTCTGCCCGTCAGCTTGTAAAGCGGAAACTCAGGCGGGCTTGCGCACCGGCACGGCGAGATCCTTGGCCAGTCCGCGCCACAGTTCGCGACGCACCGCCTGCTCATGCGCAAAACGGTTGCGCGACTCCGGCAACAGGTCGATCTGGTCGCGGATCAATTCGCCGATATTGCGCGCGCGGCGTGCTACCGCAAGCCGCTCGCTCAGTGCCGACCAGAGACCGCACAGGGCGTCGGTCTCGTGCGCGGCGATCAGCGAGACGGCGCCGGCCGCGCGGTCCAGGTAGTGACTCATGCGCTCACTTGCAGTCGTCATGATGTCCTCCAAAACAAAAAAGGCCGGGGTTGCCCCCGGCCTCAAGTGCTAACGCCGGAGCGTTAACCAGGGAGAAACTTAGGCAGCGGCCTTGACCGCCTTCTTCGCCTTGGTGGCGGCCTTCTTCACCGTCGCCTTGGCCTTGGCCACAACCACCGCTTCGCCGGTGATCTTGGCGTTGATGGTTTCGAAGCCCTGCTTGAAGGTCTTCACCAGTTCGTCGCCAGTCTTGGTAACGAGTTCAACGGTGTCGTTGTAGGCGGAGATCACGCGATCCTTGCCTTCCGGCAGGTAGGCGACCGGGTTGGCGGCAACGGTCTTGAGGCCGTCGGCCTTGGCCTTCTCGAAGCTGGTCTGCGCGGCGGCAAAGAGATCCTTGCCGGCTTCGACATTGGTCTTGACCAGGGTCTGCACGCCTTCCACCACGATGCCGTTGGCGGTCTTAAGGGTCTCGAAGCCGGCCAGAACCACTTCCTGACCCTTGGCGACGACTTCCTTGCCCTGAGCGACGATCGGCTCAACGCGGCCCTTCACATCATTAACAATGGTTTCAACATTCATGACTGCACTCCATTAAGTAATTGAAATTAAAATGAACTTTCATCAACTTGCTGCAATGCAGCATTTGTTGCAGCGCATCATAATGGCGTGACAAAAACTTGTCAAGCCTCTGCGCCGGAGGCATCACTCTTCGCACGCGGCGTCTTGAATCTCCCGGCCACCGCTCAGACAAAGTTTAGTATCGTGCGGACATGAAAAAGGGAATCCTGCAACGCCTGCACGACTGGCTCTGGCTCGACCACGGCGGCGCGGGCGCCTCCGAGCGCCGACTGCTGCTGGCAGGCCGCTACGTTTTTGCGCTGGTGCGTGACCTGCTCGAAGGGCAGATTTCGATGCGCGCGCTGGGGCTGGTCTACACCACGCTGCTGTCGCTGGTGCCGATCCTGGCGCTGGCGTTTTCGGTGCTCAAGGCGCTGGGCGCGCACGACACGCTGGAGCCGATGCTGCTGGAATTCCTGCACCCGCTGGGCAGCCAGGCGCAGCAGATCACCGACAGCATTCTGGGTTTCGTCGAGAAGATGAAGGTCGGCGTGCTCGGCTCGGTCGGCGTCAGCCTGCTGCTGTATTCGGCGATCTCGCTGATCCAGAAAGTCGAGGAGAGTTTCAACTTCATCTGGCGCATCTCGCGGCCGCGGCCGCTGTCGCAGCGCGTCGGCGACTACATTTCGGTGCTGATGGTCGGGCCGGTGCTGGTGTTCTCCGCAATCGGCCTTACGGCCAGCGTGCTCAACAGCAGTCTGATGGCGAAGCTCACCGCCTACGAGCCTTTCGGCGCGCTGTTCTATGGTGCGACCAAGCTGCTGCCCTACCTGCTGATCATCGGCGCCTTCACCTTCTTCTACATGTTTGTGCCGAACACGCGCGTGCGCTGGCGCGCGGCGGCGGGCGGCGGCCTGTTCGCGGGCGTGCTGTGGCAGTTCAGCAGCGTGCTGTTCGCGTCGTTTGTGGCCTCGGCGACCAATTACAACGCAATCTATTCCGGCTTCGCCATCGTGATTTTCCTGCTGATCTGGCTACAGCTTGGCTGGCTGATCCTGCTCACCGGCTGCCAGCTGGCGTTTTATTTACAGCATCCGCAACAACTGGCGCCGGAGCGCATCGCGCCTGCGCTGTCGCCGCGCGGCGCGGAATTCCTCACGCTGATGATCATGGCGCTCACCGGCCGGCGCTTCATGAACGGCGAGGCCGGTTACACGCAGGAGGACCTGTCGCTGGCGCTCAGCGCGCCGCCGGAACACGTTGCGCAGGCGGTGGAAGTGCTGATGCACCACGGCCTGCTGGTCGAATCCGGCCACAGCCGCACGCACCTGCAGCCAGGGCTGGATCTCGACTCGATTGAACTGTCGCGCCTGTGGCGGCTGGCGCGCGCGGGCAACACGCCGATGCCGCTGCCGCGCATCGCGCCGGCGCTGGGCGTGACGCAACTGCTGGACGATACCGAGGCGCGCTTCGAGGACACGCACGGCAAGCTGAGCCTGCGCCGGTTCATCCTCGAACAGGACGCGACACCGCCGAAGCCCTGAGTCGGCGTCAGCCGCTCGCTGCGTTTGGATTTTCGTTTATGTTATAATATATTAATATGTTTACAATATGATCAATACATAATAACAATCATCACTACGAAAACCGGCAGAGCGGGTGGCCCAGCAAGTTTGTTTTCTGCTATGCGCGACGCGCCGCATTGCCTATCATCGGGCTTTGCTGCGGAACACCGCAGGCCACTCCAGAACAGCCGCACCGGGGATGAATTCATGATTCAAAAGGACGCCGCGTCCGCGCAAAAAATCTGGCTGAAGGAATATCCGCCGGGCGTGCCCGCGGAAGTGGACGTGAGCACCTATGCCTCGCTGGCCGACGTGCTGGAAAAAAGCATCGCCGCCTACCGCAATAACGTCGCCTACGAATGCATGGGCGTGAAACTCAGCTACGACGACCTCGACCGCCACACGCAGGACTTCGCCTCCTATCTACAAAACGTGCTGGGCCTGAACAAGGGCGACCGCGTCGCGGTGATGATGCCCAACGTCCTGCAATATCCGGTCGCCCTCTTCGGCATCCTGCGCGCCGGGCTGGTGGTGGTGAACGTCAACCCGCTCTACACGCCGCGCGAACTGGAGCACCAGCTCAACGACAGCGGTGCGCGCGTCATCGTCATCGTCGAAAACTTCTGCGCCACACTGCAGCAGGTGCTGCCGCGCGTGAAGCTGAAAAAAATCATCACCACGCAACTCGGCGACCTGCATCCTTTCCCGAAAAACCTGCTGGTGAACTGGGTGGTGAAATACCGGCGCAGGATGGTGCCGAAGTGGAGCATCCCAGACACCATCGGACTGCGCACCGCGCTGGTACGCGGCAAGGCGCAGCCCTATAGCCGCCTGCCGCTCACGCACCAGGACACCGCCTTCCTGCAATACACCGGCGGCACCACCGGCCTGTCCAAGGGCGCGCAACTGCTGCACGGCAATGTCGTCGCCAACCTCATGCAGATGCGCGTGTGGATGACCGGCGAAATGGAAATGGGCAGGGAGTGCGTGATCACCGCACTGCCGCTCTACCACATCTTCGCGCTGGCTCTGAACTGCCTGATGTTCCTGTCCATCGGCGGCAAGAATGTGCTGATCACCAACCCGCGCGACCTGCCTGGCTTCGTCGCCGAGATGAAAAAGCACCGCTTCACCGCTTTCACCGGCGTCAACACGCTGTTCAACGGCCTGCTGCACACGCCGGGGTTCGGCGAACTCGATTTCAGGCATCTGAAGCTGACGGTTGGCGGCGGTTCGGCGGTGCAGCAGGCGGTGGCCGAACTCTGGAAAAAAGTTACCGGCAAGCCGCTGACCGAAGGTTATGGCCTAACCGAAACCTCACCCGCCGTGTCCTTTACGCCGCTGAACAAGCCGGAATGGAATGGCAGCATCGGCGTGCCGCTGTCCTCCACCCTGGTCAGCCTGCGCGACGACGATAACCGCGAAGTGCCGCAGGGCCAGCCCGGCGAACTCTGCGTGAGGGGGCCGCAGGTGATGGCCGGCTACTGGCAGAAGCCTGACGAAAACGCCAAGGTCTTCACCATCGACGGCTATCTGAAAACCGGCGACATCGCGACCATGGACGAACGCGGTTATCTCAGGATCGTGGACCGCAAGAAGGACATGATCCTAGTGTCCGGATTCAACGTCTATCCCAACGAGATCGAAGGCGTCGTCGCCTTGCATCCCGGCGTGCTCGAATGCGCCTGCATCGGCGTGCCCGACGACAAATCCGGCGAGGCGGTGAAGATTTTCGTGGTGAAGAAAGATCCCGCGCTCACCGCTGACGCGCTGCGTGAATACTGCAAGCAGCAGCTCACCGGCTACAAAGTGCCCAAGCACTACGCCTTCCTCGACGCCCTGCCGAAAACGCCGGTCGGTAAAATCCTGCGCAAGGAACTGCGCGGCTGAACCGGCTCAAACCCCATCGGCTGTGTTCGCGCCCTGCGTTGCGGGTGCTGATGCTGTGCGGCATCTGCGTAATGTGGAGTTCGGCTGCATTCGCGCAAACCCCTTCACCGCTGGCCGAATGGCAGTACGCGGGGGGCGTGGCGCTGGAACCGTATTTCGAGACGGCGGTGCCGGTCTGGCAGGTCCAGCTCGGCGCGGGCGCGGGCGTGCAGCCGCGCTACGAAGGTTCCGCCCGCTACCATGCCCAGCCGGAACCGCTGATCGAAATCCGTTACCGCGACATCGGGTTCTTCTCGCTGGGCGAAGGGCTCGGCGTGAATTTCCTTTCACGCAAGGGCTTACGCGCCGGCGCCGCCCTGTCCTACGACCTCGGCCGCCGCGAGGAACTCGATCCGCGCCTGCACGGCCTCGGCAATATTTCGCCGGCGCCGGAGCTGAAATTTTTCGGTGAATACGTGCTGTATCCGGTAGTGCTGCGCGCGGATGTGCGGCGCGCCTTCGGCGGACACAGCGGCTTGATCGGCGATCTTAGCGTCTATCTGCCGCTGCTCGGCTCCGAGAAATTTTTCGTGCTGGCGGGGCCAACCGTGACGCTGGTAAACAACGAATATGCGCAGCGCTATTTCGGCATCACACCGGCGCAGTCCGCCGCATCCGGCCTGCCCGTGTATGGCGCCGCTGGCGGCATCAAGGATGTCAGCCTAGGCATTACCGCTGCTTGGCTGTTCGGTGAGCACTGGTCGGTCGATGGCATCGCCGCCACCGAACGCATGCTTGGCGATGCCTCACGAAGCCCGCTGGTCGAGACTCCGCTGCAATACACCCTGAGCGTTTATCTGGCCTACTCGTTTTAAGAAACGGCAGATCTCACACGGCGTAGTGTGCAACCGCTTTCCAGATCAGACCTTGCGCATCGAGAAAAAACACTTCCGCCGCGATGCCGCTGCGATTGCTGCGATACACAAGGGTGACGCTGGCCGGCGAACTCAGCACGTGCAGGGGATCGAAGTGCAGTTCCAGGAATCTCTCCAGCGCCTTGCGCCAGTAGGCACCGACCGCCGCCTTGCCGCGCAGCGTGCCGGAGACCTCACCGGTGATCTGCACGATGTAGGGCGAGGTCATCTCGAAATCCTCGCTGTAGTGCGCGAGGACGAGCTTCAGATCATGCGCGTTCCACGCCGCGATCCAACTATCCGCCAGCGCCTGCGCACGTTCCGGCGCGATCATTGCGGCAGTCGTATCAGCCATGCGTTTCCGGCAGCGCGATGTTCATTTCCAGCACTTCAAGCCCGTCTTCGCGCTGCACGTTGACGTTCACCGCATGATCCGGCACCGCCACATATTTGCGCACCACGGAGAGGATTTCCTCGCGCAGCCGCGGCAGGTAGGTGGGACCGCTGCCATTGGCGCGGCCCACGCGCTGGTGCGCGACCACGACCTTGAGACGGTCCTTGGCCAGAGATGCGGTGTTGCGGGGTTCACCGCGCAGAAATTTGAGCCAATCCATGAGCGGCTCCTCTTAAGTACCGAACAGACGGCCGAGAAAACTTTTCTTCTCGGCGGAAATGAAGCGATGCTCACGGCCCTCGCCGAGGAAGCGCGCTACGATGTCCTCGTAGGCGAGCCCGGCATCGCTGTCCTTGTTGGCGATGACCGGCGTGCCGGCGTTGCTGGAGGTAAGCACAGACGGCGATTCCGGCACCACGCCGAGCAGCGGGATGGCAAGGATTTCCTTCACGTCCTCCACCGACAGCATCTCGCCCTTCTGCACGCGCTGCGGGTTGTAGCGCGTCAGCACCAAGTGTTCCTTGACGCGGCCTTCGCCTTTCTCGGCCTTGCGCGTCTTGCTGGAGAGGATGCCGAGCACGCGGTCGGAATCGCGCACCGATGATACTTCGGGGTTGGTCACCACCAGCGCCTCGTCGGCAAAGTACATCGCCAGCATGGCGCCCTTCTCGATGCCGGCCGGCGAGTCGCAGACGATGTAGTCGAACTCCTTCGACAGTTCTTCGAGCACGCGCTCTACGCCCTCCTGGCTCAGCGCGTCCTTGTCGCGCGTCTGGCTGGCGGCGAGGATGAACAGGTTCTCGTTCTGCTTGTCCTTGATCAGCGCCTGGCGCAGCGTCGCCTCGCCGTGAATGACGTTGACGAAGTCGAACACCACGCGCCGCTCGCAGCCCATGATGAGATCAAGATTGCGCAGGCCCACGTCGAAATCGATCACCACGGTTTTGTGCCCGCGCTGTGCCAGGCCGGTGGAAAACGAGGCGCTGGTGGTGGTCTTGCCCACACCGCCCTTGCCGGATGTCACCACTACGATTTTTGCCACTTTGCATTCCTCTGTTTACCCGCTGCCACGCAACGGGCACTGCATTACCAATCGAGCCGGTCCAGCTTGAGCCGGCCATCCAATAAATATGCCTGCGCCGGTTTGCCGCGCAGATCGCCCTGCATCTGCTCGGCCACCGCGTAGGTGCCGGCGATCGCTACCAGATCCGCCTCGAAGCGGTGACAGAACACGCGCGCGTACACATCGCCCTTGGCGCCGGCGATGGCGCGACCGCGCAGCGCACCGTAAACGTGAACGCAGCCGTCGGCAATCACTTCCGCGCCGGGGCTGACCGTGTTGACGATGACGAGGTCACTGCCCTCGGCATAAATCTGCTGACCGGAGCGCACCGGCGTGGTGATGACGCGCGTGGACTTGCGCGCGGGCGCGGCCTGTGGCGCCGCTGCGGTTGCGGAAGCGGCCGGGCGCGGTGTCTTGACCGCAGTCTCCGGCGGTAGCACCGCCAGTCCCCAGTTGCGCGCGGATTCGCTGAGTGCGCCGTCGGCCACGCCCAGCGGCTGCATGCCCACCGCCCTGAGGCTGGCGACGATGCCGCCGAGATCGGTGGGTTCATCCGCTTCGAGGATCACCGGCATGCCGAGCACCGCCTGCGGCATCTGGCGTGCGAACTCCTTGAGCTGGGCGTCAATCGCGGTGATGTCGGACAGGTTCACGCGCACGCGCGTGAGGGATAGCATGCGGCCTTTGAACTCGAGGGCTTTCTTGGCGGAAGACATCGTTGGCATCTGGAAAAACTTGGCGCGATTTTATCACTAACATCCGCAGAAATGGCAAAGTTTTCGCACTTTGCGATTTCGTGAAAAACAGGGCCGTCCGCTGCTTGTGCCGCACCTTCTGCACGGGCACACTCCGGCCACGCTCATTGAGGGAAATTCTTATGTCCACGTCCAAGTCCATTGAGTTCTTCTGGGAACCCGGCAGTCCCTACACCTACTTGGCGTCCACGCAGGTCGAGCGCATCGCCACGGAAGCCGGCGCGGCGGTAACGTGGAAACCGTTCCTGCTCGGCAAGGTGTTCGAGGCGCGCGGCACCAAACTGCCCGCGTCGATTCCGGCCAAGGCGCAGTACATGTTCAAGGACCTCGCGCGCTGGGCGCAGCAGTACCAGGTGCCGGTGACCATGCCCAAGGTGTTTCCGGTGCACAGCCTGCTCGCTAGCCGCGCCGCCATCGCCGCCTCGCAGTTCGGTCATGAGGCGGCGGCAGCGAAAGCTGTGCTGCACGCCTACTGGGGCGAAGGCCAGGACATCTCGCAGCCGGAGGTGCTGGCTGCCGCCTTCGACAAGGCCGGCCTCGACGGCAAAGCCATTCTCGAACATGCGCAGGATCAAGGCGTGAAGGATCAGCTCAAGAACAACACCGAAGACGCGCTCAAGCGCGGCGTGTTCGGCGCGCCGAGCATGTTCGTCGGCGACGCCATGTTCTGGGGCAACGACCGACTCGACCAGATGAAGCTGGTGTTGCAAGGCAAGATCAAGGCGTAAGCGGCATGCACAGCCGCTCCGAATTTCTGCAGGTGCGCGGACTGCGCTACCACCTGCGCCGCTGGGGCGATCCCGCCGCGCCGCTGCTGGTCCTGTGCCACGGCTGGCTGGATGTGTCCGCCACCTTTGAGCCGCTGGCAGCGGAGCTGTTGCCACAGTGGCAGGTGCTGGCGCCGGACTGGCGCGGCTTCGGCCACACACAGTGGCCGCAGGACGGCTACTGGTTCCACGACTACGTCGCCGACCTGGACGTGATCGCCGATCACTGTTCGCCGCAGCAGCCGCTGCTGCTGGCGGGCCACAGCATGGGCGCACAGATCGCCAGCCTCTACGCCGGCCTGCGACCGCAGCGTGTGAAGAAGCTGATCTGCATGGACGGATTATTCCTGCCGGACATGAGCTCGAAACTCGCGCCCAAGCGCTTCCGCGGCTGGCTCGACGAACTCAGGGCACTGCCGCAGCAGAAAACCTATCCTTCCTTCGAGGAACTGGCGCGGCGCGTGCGCAAGCAGCACCCGCAACTGAGCGAGGAGCGCGCCCTGTTCGTCGCGCGCTGCTGGGGCCGCGAGGACGGCCGCGGCGTGATTTCGCTGTGCGCGGACCCCAAGCACCGCATGCGCGGCCCCGGCCTCTACCGCGCCGCCGAGAGCATGGAAATCTGGAAGGAGATCACCGCCGCGACGCTGTTTCTCGACGCGGGGAAATCCGCCTTTGGCAAGGCGATACCGGCGGAAGAAATACAGTTGCGCCGCGCCTGTTTCCGCGACCACCGCGAAGACGCCGTGCCCGGCGCGGGTCACATGCTGCACTTCGACGCGCCGGAGGAAACCGCGCGGCGCATGGCCGCCTTTCTGGCGGGCTAGAATCGGCTCCGTTCAGCCGTTCGCGCCGGGCTGTCTGCCCAAGCGCGGAAACAGGAGAAGTGCGCATGAGCAAAGTCTGCATGGTCATCGGCGCCGGACCCGGCATCGGCCAAGCGCTGGCCTACGCCTTCGCCCACGAGGGCTGCGACGTGGCGATGGTCGCGCGCAACCCCGGCAAACTCGCCGAGGCCTGCGCGCTGATCCGCAAAGAAACCGGCCGCGAATGCCGCACCTACGCGGGCGATGCGGGCGACGAACAATCGCTGAAGACCGCGTTCACGCGCGTGCGCCGCGGCCTCGGCGAAATCGAGGTGGTGATCTACAACGCCGCCGCGTTTGAGACGGGACGGCCCACCAGCATCCCTGTGGAGCGGCTGGTCGCGGAATTCCGCGCCAATGTCGCCGGCGCGCTGGTCGCCGCGCGCGAAGCCGCCAAGACCATGAAGAAGAACCAGCGCGGCACCATCCTCTTCACCGGCGGCAGCTTCGCCTACGAGCCGGCCACCGACTACGCCTCGCTGTCGCTGGGCAAGGCGGCGCTGCGCAACCTCACCTACTCGCTGGCGCAGGAACTCGGCAAGGACGGCATTCATGTCGCCACTGTCACGGTCTACGGCTACGTGCAGCCCAACACCAAGTTCGACCCGCACCGCATCGCGCAGGCATTCGTCACGCTGCACAAGCAGGCCAAAGGACACTTCGACATCGAAACGGTTTACAAGTGAAGGCTGGCGAAGGCGCACCCGCCAGCGACACGGCGTTTTTGCGAAGCAAAACGGGTGCGGGAGCGGACGGTGGGGTGCCGACCTTCGTTACGTCACGGGCTTCGGGCGCCTCCTGGCTTCGCCCCGGCCAAGCTTCCAGCTTGGCGTTCGCCAGCATGGACTGCCACTGGCAGTCCATGAAATCCTGGCTCACCCCATTGCCCTTCGGGCAAGCACCGTGTCGGCACCCGCTCTTGCCGGAATCACAGCATCGTCTGTTAATAATTATTGATCTATTTTAGTATTAGTTAATATTTTATAACATTACTCCCAGGCAAAACCCGCAGAGCGGGTGACAAAAACCTCATGAACTCGGCTTTTCCCCTCGTCCGCAATCTCTCCGCACTGAAGAACACGCGCTTCGACCTGCTGGTGATCGGCGGCGGCATCTACGGCGCGTGGACCGCCTACGACGCCGCACTGCGCGGCCTTTCCGTCGCGCTGGTGGAGAAGAACGACTGGGGCAGCGGCACCTCGTCGGCCTCGTCGAAACTTATCCACGGCGGCCTGCGCTACCTGGAGCATTACGAATTCGGCCTGGTGCGCCACGCGCTGCGCGAACGCCGCACGTTGTCGCGTATCGCGCCGCACCTGGTGCGGCCGCTCAACTTCATCCTGCCGGTATGGAAAGGCCCACGCGCGGGCATGTTCACGCTCTCCGCCGGGCTCACGCTCTACGACCTGCTCGCTGCAGGCGATCAGCCAGTGCCGCGCCACCGCCGTTTCCGCCGCGACGATCTGCTCGAAGAATATCCCTACGTCGATCCGGAACGGCTGCTCGGCGGCTTCCGCTACGGCGACTGCCAGGAAGACGACGCGCGCATGACGCTCACCGTGGCCGCGGCCGCGCAGGCAGCGGGCACGGTGGTCGCCAACCGTGCCGGCGCGGAAGAAATACTGATGAGCGCGGATGGCGCGAGCGGCGCAAGGCTGCGCGATGGTCTGTCCGGCGAGACTTTCGATGTGGGTGCCGCCGCTGTGGTCAACGCCGCCGGCCCCTGGGCGCGGCAACTGCTAGTCGGCACCGCGCCGAAAGTGAAGCTGATCAAGGGCACGCACATCGTGCTGCCCGCCATCGCTGGCACGCGCGAGGCTTTCCTGCTCACCGCCAACGACGGCCGCGTGTTCTTCGTCATTCCCTGGTATGGCCGCACGCTGGTCGGCACCACCGAGCAGGAAATCCGCGATCCCGCCGAAGCCACGCCCACGGCGGAAGAAATCCGCTATCTCATCGCCGGCGTGAAAAGCGGCCTGCCGGGCCTGGGCTGGACCGAGGCCGACGTCATCGGCGCTTTCGCCGGCGTGCGCACGCTGCAGGCCGAGGACACCGACAATCTCTCCGCCGTGTCGCGCGAGTTCATCGTGACCGAACCGCGGCCGCGGTTGATCATGCCGGTGGGCGGCAAGTTCACCACCTCGCGCTGCGACGCGGTGGAAATCGTGGATCGTGTCTTCAAGTCGCTGAAGCGCAGTGCGCCCGCGTCGCTCACGCACGCGCGCGCGCTGCCCGGCACGCCTGCGGAACCGTTCGCGCAATGGCAGGCGCAGACGATGAAAACACTCGGCAGTTTGAACGTCGATGCCGAGAGCGCGCAGTGGCTCACGCTGCGCCACGGAACACACGTCGGGCGCATCGCCGAACTGCTGCGCGAGCACCCGGCGTGGCGCGAACGCATCCACACGGAAGCGCCGTTCATCCAGGCCGAGGCAATCCTCGCAGTGCGCGACGAAATGGCGCTCTCGCTCGACGATGTCATCCGCCGCCGCATGCCGCTGTCGCTGCTGGTGCATGATGCTGGAAACTGGCGCGCGCGCGTCGAGCAACTTATCGCGCCGGAAATGCTTCGGTCCGGAATCACCTGATGCCGCGTTCGGATTTATTGTGTTTTAAGGGACGGACTGATCGTCCGGCTTTTTGTGTCCAGGCGGCTCAGGTCTTTTCCGCGCCGGGAACCACCGGGATCGTCTGCGGTTCGCCGGTGATGGCGGGCTGGGTGCCGAGG
>JBOICL010000222.1:0-2756 GCA_050740055.1 Stenotrophobium sp. | reverse complement strand
GTGTCGGCAATGGCCAGACGCAGGCTGGGCAGCAGCTGCGTGTCATCGGGCTTGGTCACCGACAGCTCCGCGCTGCGGTCACACAGCAGCCCACGCGCATCACGCACAAACACCGTCACCCGCAGATTGGCGCGACCGTTGGCCTTGACCACACCACCGGAGACGACCATGCCGCGCACGTGCTCGATGCCCAGCGCCTTGCAGATCGCCTTGGCCTGATCTTCCTTCGGCGGCCACAGCGCATAGACCGCGCGCACGCCGTCCACCAGGCCGCCGGTGCCGCGAATGGCCTCGCGGGCCTGCTCCGGCGTCGAGGCCTCGCGCTTGGCGAAGTGGTGCGAGACGATGATTGCGGCGCCGGTGAGCGCAGCCAGAGCCGATAGGCGAGAGCACACAAACTGCGCGTTCTCCGGAACGTTCAGATCCAGCGTGCACAGCGGTTGCAGTGGATCCAGCGTGACCAGACGCAGGTTCTGGAATTCCGTCAGCTGCTTCACCAGCGCATCCCAGGCGGCGGTTTTCGCCGGAGCCTTGGTGTAGGGCTCCACCGCAAACAGCGGCACAGCGCCACCGGCATCGGGCAGGGGCACGACGTAGAGCCGATCCGGAATCTCGCCCAGCGAGCGCAGGCGATTGTGGACTTCGATGAGGTCGTCCTCGGCGGTGATGTAGACCGCCTGACCGTTCTCGGTGACTGTGCCGCCGAACAGCTTCGGCGCATTGATCCACCCGTCCAGCCCGTCATCGGCAGCGACCGCGCGGGCCAGAGCGAGCAGCAGGTAGGACTTGCCGATGCCGCCGCCCGCCGCGATCAGCGAAGGCTGGGCCAGCGGAAACACGCCTTCCACCAACCAGCGGCGACGCGGTGGATCACCGGCGTAGCGATGCCGCGCCAGCCAGTCGGTGAGCGTGACGAAGTCGGGCCGGGTGTTGGCAGCCGCCTCGGTCATGCGGGTTTGCCCGGCGGCGTCTCACCATCTTGTAGCCATTGCATCACGCGCAGGTCGTGCAGGGCCTTGCGCACGCTGCAGAGATACCATGCATCGCGATAGGCTTCGATCAGCTCGTCGGCGTCCGCATGGTCTGGAACCATCGCGAAGACATTGTCGGGCCAGACACACAAGCGGCGTCCCTCTCTTGCAGGCAGTGGCGGCGATTGCTCGGCATGGTCAAGAATGCTTTGCACCGCGAGTCGTTCGATGGCCCACACAGCGCCGTTCGAGACCGCACCGGGAATCGGCACCATTTCGGTTTCGAGTTTCTTGTCAGTGCTCATGCCGAGACTCCGAAGTCGGCATCGCCGACGGCGCGATGCGTGGCGAGCCGCAGGCGATGGCGCTCGAACGCCAGTGCATCATCGAGCCGATATCGGATCTGACCGCCGAGCTTGAGATAAGCCGGGCCCTTGTCCTCGCAACGCCAGCGTTCGAGGGTTTTGTCGGAGATGCCCCAACGCTCGGCCAGCTGTTTGGGCTTGAGCAATTCCGACGCGACGGTGGCATGGCTTCTGATCAACATTTCTCAACTCCTTGCAACGCCCTGATGCGCTGCGCATGTCCTGACGATTCACCGCATTCTTCGAAGACGGTGGAAATAACTCAAACACTCACGCTTCCTCATTCGTTCTCGTTCGCTATCACGAGCCTGAAACTTGCCGATAAATATTTGGGTGATTCATTTCCCGCAGCCCGCTTGATCTGCTGCGGACGGACCTCAACGGTTCGCAATGCATCCATTCTGGAGATGCGTTTCACAACTTCATAGACGTGAAGTTGCGGGCAGATACTCTGCATTTATCTGCATTGCGCGGCAGTGCGCTACATCAGGCTACAACGCGCTGTATCCCCCCAACGTCACTCTCGTCGAATCACAGATTGGTCTCCACAATCTGGACGGCAAGGGCATTGAAGCGTCCGTTGACGCCAGCTGATTTCAGAGATTTAGCGCTTGGCTTCTCTGGTCACCAGCGCGTTCATACACACCCCTTGATCAGCAGGAGGTGTCATGAACGAAACGAAATCAGAATCCACGACGACGACGATGGCGGCGCGCATCGCGGCGTTGCCATCCATGCCGTTTGTCGAGATCAAACAGATCTGGCGCAAGTTGTTCGGCGACGAAGTGCCGAATCACCGTCGCACTTTCCTGGAGAAGCGCATCGCGTATCGCTGGCAGGAAATGGAGTGCCGCAAGACAAATGAGGGTCGGGCGCTGCTGGAACGCAACGCACGACGCATCACCGCGCTGGTCGAGAGCGGAGCGAAGCTGCGCCCGCGTGACTACCGGCCCGTGCCCGGCACGCTACTGTCTCGGATGTATCACGGCGTCGAGCATCGCGTGACGGTGTCGCTTGATGGAGAGTTCATCTACGAGGGAAAGCCCTATCGCAGCCTGAGTCGCATCGCCGAAGAGATCACCGGCCAGCGCTGGTCAGGGCCGCTGTTCTTCGGACTGCGTGAAGCCAGCAGCACGAAACGGAGGGCCGCGAAATGAACGACGCCATCGTCCGGCGCCGCTGCGCGGTCTACACGCGCAAGTCCAGCGAGGAAGGCCTCGAACAGGAATACAACTCCATCGCCGCGCAACGTGATGCCGGCCAAGCCTACATTGCCAGTCAGCGAAACGAGGGCTGGATCCCGGTCAGCGAAGATTACGACGATCCAGCATTCTCCGGCGGCAACATGGAACGACCAGCGCTCAGACGCCTGATGGCGGACATCGAAGCCAGCAAGATCGACATCGTGGTGGTCTACAAG
>JBOICL010000221.1:0-9444 GCA_050740055.1 Stenotrophobium sp. | reverse complement strand
GCATTCATGTTCCGTTAAGCGGAGCGGAGTTAACTATGCAATCACGAGCTTTGGAAATTCTTGTCGGATTCTTTGTATGCCTGGGCGTTGCCGCAGTGTTAATCCTGACCTTCCGCGTCGCGAGCCTGGATACGATCCAGGGCGGCAAGGGCTACCAGGTCACGGCGCTGTTCGAGAACATCGGCGGACTCAAGCCCGGCGCCGCGGTGACGCTGGCCGGCGTGAAGATCGGCCGCGTCAAGGGCATCGTCATCGATCCCACCAGCTTCGAGGCCAAGGTGACTCTTGAAATCAGCAAGGACTACAGCAATATTCCCGAAGACAGCGGCGCCAGCATCCTCACCGCCGGGCTGCTCGGCGAGAAATACATCGGCATCACGCCCGGCGGCGCGGACAAGAGCCTCGCCCAAGGGTCCACCATCAAGATCACCCAGTCCGCGCTGGTGCTGGAAAACCTGATCGGACAGTTCCTGTCCAGCATGGCGTCGAAGGATACAAAGGAGCAGAAGCAATGAAAATGAATAAATGGCTCACCGGTTTTGTCAGCGCGCTGGTTCTCGCCTTCAGTACGCAAGCCGCGGCACCCGCGCCGCCGGATGAAGTGGTCAAGCAGGTCGTCAACCATGTGCAGGACCTGCTGCAAAAGAACCACGACCAATACAAGGCCGACAACAAGCTGTTCTACAAGGTCGTGGACGACAACGTCGTGCCGATCTTCGACGTGCCCTACATCGCCCAGCTGGTACTGGCGCGCAACTGGCGCGGCGCCAGCGCCGACCAGCGCATGCGCTTCCAGACCGCCTTCAAGGACATGCTGATCCGTTCCTACGCCAACGCACTGCTGGAGTACTACAGCAGCGTGCAGGTGGACTGGCAGCCGCTGCGCATGGCTCCCGGCGCCACGGACGCCAGCGTCAATTCCAGGCTGCTGCGCGATGGCAAGCAGCCGGTGGCGATCGGATTCTCCATGCATCTGGTGAGCGGCAGCTGGAAGATCTACGACATTTCCATCGAGAACATTTCGCTTATCTCGAACTTCCGTGCGCAGTTCAACAGCGAGATCAAGAAGACCGGCCTCGACGATGTCATCCGCCGCATGGAGTCTGGCGAATACTCCACCAAGGCGAAAACCGGTTCTTCGGCCGGCGCGGCCAAGTCGAACTGATGGCGCTGCCCGCTGATCTCGGCTTTGCGACAGTGCCCGATGCGCTGCGCCAGTCGGAAGCCCTGACCGCCGGGGGCACGCTCGACCTGAGTGCGGTGGCGCGCGCCGACAGCGCCGGCATCGCGCTGCTGCTGGAATTGAGCCGTCGCGCGCAGGCCCGCGGCAAGACGCTGATATACACGGGCACGAACGCGCAGGTGCGCGCGCTGATCGGCTTCTTCGGCGTCGCGGATATCCTGCGGCTTGCCTGAGCCATCCTCATGCCAAAATTCATCCCGAAAAAAATCTGCTCCTTCACGCTGCCGCTGCTGCTGTGTGCCTGCGCGCACAGCCCGGTCGATGATCCCAGCGACCCGCTGGAAACGGTGAACCGCGCCACCTACGCATTCAACATGCAGCTCGACCACTACGTCGCGCAGCCTGCGGCGCGCGGCTACCGCGCGGCGCTTCCCGATGAAGTCCAGCAAGGCTTCCACAACTTTTTCGCCAACCTGACCTATCCCACCGTTATCATCAACGACGCGCTGCAGGGCAAGCTCAGGCAGACCGGCTGGGACACCACGCGCTTCCTGATGAACACTACTTTTGGCCTGGCCGGGTTTTTCGATCCGGCGGCGATGGTCGGCCTGGAAAAGCATGACGAGGATTTCGGCCAGACTCTAGGCTACTGGGGTGTCGGTGCCGGCTGGTACCTGATGATTCCTTTTCTCGGCCCCAGCGACAACCGCGACCTGGTCGGCCGCGTCGGCAATACCCTGACCAATCCGATGATCTTCGCGCCCAGCGCGGTGAGCATTCCGACGACGGTGCTGAGCTTCGTGCAGACGCGCTCTGAACTGCTGGGTGCGGAAAGTCTCATCGAACAGCAGTTCGATCCCTATGTGTTCGTGCGCAGCGCCTACCTGCAGCAGCGCCAGAACCTGATCTACGACGGTAATCCGCCCAAGGAAGATTACGACACCGGCGAATAAAAAACGGGCGGCTTACGGCTGTCCGTTTTATTTGCACCACCAACCGTTACCGCACCCATTTCCGTGCATTGCGGAACATCTGCATCCAGGGCGTGAACTCGCCATTCGCCTGCGGCCACCAGGAACCGGCCACACCGGCTATCGTTCGCGAGGGGTGGCGCCGAGGAGCAGCGCCGTGACACAGGCGCGCACCCGGAATAACTTCAGCCCACCCACTTCCTCGCATTGCGGAACATCTGCATCCAGGGCGTGAACTCGCCGTTGGCCTGCGGCCACCAGGAACCCGTCGCACTGGCAATGGTTCTTTCCGGGTGCGGCATCATGATGGTGACGCGGCCATCGTCGTTGCAGATGCCCGTGATACCGGCGGGCGAGCCATTCGGATTCTGCGGATAGCTCTCGGCCACATTGCCGTGGTTGTCGATGAATGTGAGGCCCACCTGACGCGCGTCCAGCATCGCGTCCAGATCCTGCTCGCCGCTGAATACCGCACGGCCTTCGCCGTGCGAAACCGCCACCGGCAGGCGCGAACCCTCCATGCCGGCGAAGAACAGGGACTTGCTATCGACTACTTCGGCCATCGTCCAGCGCGCCTCAAACTGCTCGGAGCGATTGCGGCGGAACGCGGGCCAATGCTGCACACCCGGAACGATGTCCTTGAGCGCCGCGAACATCTGGCACCCATTGCACACGCCCAGCGCAAAGCGGTCCTTGCGCGCCAGGAATGCCTGGAACTCGTCGCGCGCACGCGGGTTGAACAGGATGGTCTTGGCCCAGCCCTGACCCGCGCCGAGCACGTCGCCATAGGAAAATCCGCCGCAGGCGGCGAGACCGGCAAAGTCCACAAGTTTCACGCGGCCTTCCAGCACATCGGTCATGTGCACGTCCACTGGCTCGAAACCGGCGGCGTGAAAGGCGTAGGCCATTTCCGTCTGGCCGTTGACGCCCTGCTCGCGCAGTATCGCGACCTTCGGCCGGCGGGAGACGGGAGACGGGAGACGTGATACGTGCTCGAAGCTAATCTGCACGCTCAGACCCGGATCGTCCTTTGCACCGATGCCAGAAAACTCCTCGCGCGCGCAGTCAGGATCGTCGCGCAGAGCGGCCATGCGGTAGCTGGTTTCGGCCCAGGTCTTGTGCAGTACTTCACGGTCTGCTGCGTAAAGCTCGCGATCCGCTAACGTGAAACGGATGCAGTCATCAGCGCTTGGATGCCCGATACCGGTTGCGCTCAAGCCCGATGCCTTGCATTGCACCAGCATCGCATCGGCATCCGCAGCGCGCACCTGTACGACCATGCCCAGTTCTTCGTTGAACAGCGCGGCGACCGCATCCATAGCTGTCGCATCAAGCCTGATGTCCAGACCGCAGTGTCCGGCGAACGCCATCTCGCAGAGCGTGACGAACAATCCGCCGTCGGAGCGGTCGTGATAGGCCAGCAGTTTTCCGGCTTCATTCCACTGCTGGATCAGCGCAAATGCACGCTTGAGCTGTTCCGCGTCGTCCAGATCAGGAGGCACGTCGCTGACCTGTCCGTAAACCTGCGCCAGTGCTGAACCGCCCATGCGGTTGCGGCCGTTGCCGAGGTCAATGAGCAACAGGCGCGTCTCACCGGCATCGGTACGCAGTTGCGGGGTCAAACTCTTGCGCACATCGGCCACAGGCGCGAACGCGGAGATCACCACCGACAGCGGCGAAGTCTGCGTCTTCGTTTCGCCTCCCTGCTGCCAGACGCTTTTCATCGACAGCGAATCCTTGCCGACAGGGATGGCGATGCCGAGTTGCGGACACAGCTTCGCGCCCACGGCCTTGACCGCGTCGAACAGGCGCGCGTCCTCGTCGTTCTGGCCACAGGCCGCCATCCAGTTGGCGGAAAGACGGATATCGGACAATTTTGCGATGCGCGCAGCGGCGATGTTGGTAATCACCTCGCCCACCGCCATGCGGCCGGAAGCGGGCGCATCCAGCAAGGCGATGAGCGGGCGCTCACCCATGCTCATCGCCTCGCCTGTGGTGGCGGTGAACGCCGCCACTGTGACGGCGCAGTCCGCGACCGGTACCTGCCACGGCCCGACCATCTGGTCGCGCACGGTAAGGCCACCAACGGTGCGGTCGCCGATGGTGATGAGGAAATTCTTGGACGCGACGGAGGGCAGGCGCAGCACTCGCATCGCGGCGTCCTGGAGATCAATGCCGTGCGTATCGAATGGCGGAAAAGTTTTGGCCGCACGCTGTGTGCTGCGCCGCATGCGCGGCGGCTTGCCCAGCAGCAGCGGCATCGGCATGTCCACCGGCCGGTTGCGGTCCAGCGCGTCTTCCACGACGAGTTGCTGTTCCAGCGTGGCGACACCCACAACGGTGCAGGGGCAGCGTTCGCGCGCGCAGGCGGCTTCGAGCGTCTTGATTCCCTCCGGCGCAATCGCGAGCACGTAGCGCTCCTGCGACTCGTTGCACCAGATTTCCATCGGAGACAGCGCCAGGTCGGCGCTCTGCACGTCGCGCAGTTTGAAATGGCCGCCACGGTCATCCGCGTGCACCAGTTCCGGCAGCGCGTTGGAGATGCCGCCCGCGCCGACGTCATGGATAGAGAGAATCGGATTGCCTTCGCCCAGCGCCCAGCAGGCATCGATGACTTCCTGGCAGCGGCGCTCTAATTCCGGATTGGCGCGCTGCACCGAGGCGAAATCGAGATCGGCGCTGGACGCGCCAGTCGCCATGCTCGACGCCGCGCCGCCGCCGAGACCGATCAGCATCGCTGGGCCGCCGAGCACCACCAGCTTCGCGCCGACGGTCACCGGCAGTTTCTCGACATGTTGCCTGCGGATATTGCCGTAGCCGCCGGCGATCATGATCGGCTTGTGATAGCCGCGATTAAGTCCGTCGGGAGCGATCAGCTCCAGCGTGCGGAAATAGCCGTTGAGATTGGGACGGCCGAACTCGTTGTTGTAGGCAGCGGCACCAATCGGGCCGTCGAGCATGATCTGCAACGCGCTCGCGGAACGCGGTGGTTTGCCCAAGTCCTTTTCCCAAGGTCGGATGAAATCCGGAATGCGCAGGTTGGACACGGTGAAGCCGCACAGCCCCGCCTTGGGCCGCGCGCCGCGTCCGGTGGCGGCCTCGTCGCGTATCTCGCCACCTGCGCCGGTCGCCGCGCCGGGATGCGGCGAAATGCCGGTGGGATGATTATGCGTTTCGACCTTCATCAGGATGTCGATGCGCTCGTCATGCCCGCGCCAGACGTGATCCGGATCGCGGAAGAAGCGCGCCGCCCGGCTCCCCTCGATCACCGAAGAATTGTCCGAGTACGCCGACAGCACGCCTTGCGGGCTGGCCTTGTACGACTCTTTGATCATCTGGAACAGCGACAGCGGCTGCACCACGCCATCGACGCTGAACTCGGCGTTGAAAATCTTGTGCCGGCAGTGCTCGCTGTTGACCTGCGCGAACATCATCAGCTCGGCGTCGCTGGGATTCTTACCGGCGCGCAGGTAGTGATCGGCGAGGTAATCCATCTCCTGCGCGGAGAGCGCCAGGCCCCAATTTTTGTTCGCCGCTTCAAGCGCGGCCTTGCCGCCGGCGAGCACATCCACCGTACGCAGGACGCGGCGCGGCTGGGCGTCGAACACATGCCGGAGCGCAGTGAAATCGCTCAGCACCGATTCCATCATCGGGTCGTGCAGCTCGGCCCATGCGGCGGTCGGCAGTTTGCGGATGTCGCTGAACAGGTAGGCGCGGCCACGCTCGATGCGCCGCACGCCGTGCAGACCGCAAACCCGCGCGATGTCGGTCGCCTTGCTGCACCAGGGCGAAGTGGTGCCGACGCGCGGCACAACACACAAAGTGAGATCGGCTGCGGGCAGCGCATCCGGCCCCTCGCCCAGCAGGCGGCGCAGGTCGGCGATGGCGGTGCCATCGGCATCCACCATGAAGAATTCGATGGCCCTGACTTCGGCCAGACCGGCGGCATGCGGCGCGAGGTTCTCCCGCAGGCGCGCGATACGAAAAGCCGAGAGACACTCGACACCGGGGAGCACGGACAGGGACATTGCGATCCTTCTGCGGGTAGGCGCCCGCCCCTCCTGCGAGAGGCCCAGCGGGCAGGGCGCTATTTTCTCATTTTTCAGGCTGGTTTCGGCCGCCCGCGACACGGCACCCGCTCTACACGATATCTGACCGAGATTTGTTTTTATTTATTAATATATTTTAAATTTAATCAACAATTAAGCACTGTTGCCACAGTCAAACCGCAGTGAGCGGGTGGCCCGCTCTCCGGGCTTTCAGGCAATTTCACGCCAACTCAGTCCCTCCTGCTGATGCGCGCAGACCATCCACGGCGGCGTGTGTTGCAACGCCTTCGTCGCCGCCGCCAGCGCCAGTTCAGGCGTGTTGTTTTTTTCGGAAATATGCGTCAGCACGAGATGCTGCAAGCGCGACAGATCAATCTGCGTGAGCAGCGCCGCCGACTGCGCGTTGGACAGGTGACCGAGATTGCCGCCGACGCGGTCGCGCAGCTTGGGCGGATACGGGCCGTCCCAGAGCATCTGCACGTCGTGGTTGAACTCGAGCATCAGCGCGTCGCAGCCGGACAGGCGCTCGCGCATGATGGCCGTCACCGAACCGGCATCGGAAATCACGCCGAGTCGTCTGCCGCCGCCGCTGAGCACGTAGTGCGCCGGTTCGCGCGCGTCGTGCGGCACCGGGAAAGGATGCACTTCAAGTTCGCCCACGCGGAAACTTTCGTGCGGATTGAATTTCTGCACGTCCGGCACTTTCGGATCGTTCCACGACGCGAAAGTGCCCGCCGTCATCCACACCGGAATCCGGTGTTTGCGCGCCAGCCGCGCGACGCCGCCCAAGTGGTCGTTATGCTCGTGCGTGACCAAGATGCCGCTGAGCGATCCCGGCTCCACGCCCAGACGGTCGAGCCGCTTCTCTACTTCGCGCAGCAGAAAACCGCAGTCCACCATGACGCGGGTGCCGCCGAATTCGACCAGGGTGGCGTTGCCCTTGCTGCCACTTCCCAGAGACGCAAAACGCATCACTTCTTGTCACCGCCGAGGGTGTAAAGTGGAAACGGCGTGACCTTGGAGGATTCGCCGGAGACGGCGTGGATGCGCGCGCTGCCCGGCTTGCTAACCTCGTCAATGCGGATCACAGCGTGCAGTGGCACGTAGAAACGCTCGACGTTGGCGAACTCGGTCTTGAGCTTTTCCTCGGAAGGATCGAGCACGACACTAGATTTTTCGCCGAACACCAGCTTCTCGACTTCGATGAAACCCATCATGCCGCCGTGGCTGACATGGCGCGCATAGACCTCGTAAACCTGGCCCTGGCTGGTGAAGCTGATGCGATAAAGTTTCTGCTTGGCGGTCATTGCGGCACCACCGCCGGCCCCTGCACCGCGAGCACGCCGGAGCGGCCGGGAATGCTGTCCATGCGCACTTCGTGCAGCGGCAAGCGGGCCACATCGAGCGCGTCGAACATCTGTCCGGTGGACACCAGTTCGTAACCTTGCGCGCGCCAGCCGCTGAGCATGCGCTCGAAGGCCGGCATCCACTTCATGCCTTCCAGCTCGGCGTGCAGGGTATAGACATGCCCTTGCGCGGGCGGCACGGCGGTGAGTTTGAGCATGTGCTCGTGCACGTTGTCGGGGGTGAGGCCATCAACACCAATCAGTTCGTCCAGTGTCGGCAAGGTGCTCGGCAACTGCGGCACGTTAACGCGCTTGCCGCCCGCCACTGGCATGAACGGATGCGTACCGCGGCCATCAGAGGCGTAGCGCAGACCCAGTTCTTCCTCGAAGGCGTAGGCGGCATCATTCATCTGCCAGCCCGCCGCGCCATGCGTGAGTGGCGCCGTGCCGAATACGGACTTGAACGATTCGACCGCCTTGTTCAACTCCGCAGATGTCCATGCCGCGTCCGCCTGCGCCACACCGTCCTGCCACTTGACGTGATCGTAGGTGTGGATGCCGACCTCAAAACCCGCATCGCGCACGCCGCGCATCAGCTCCGCGCACTTGCGCGCGATGTCCGGTCCCGGAAGCACGGTGCCGTAGAGCAGGGTCTTGACGCCGTAATGCTCGACCACCGAGGTGCGCGACACCTTCTTCATGAAGCCGGGACGGAACACGCGTTTGATCGCGCGACCGGTGTGGTCCGGCCCTAAGCTGAACAAAAATGTCGCGCCCGCGCCGTGGCGCTTGAGCAGTTCCACCAGCGGCGGCACGCCCTCGCGTGTGCCGCGGTAAGTATCGACGTCGATCTTTAAAGCAAGTTGCATGATGAGTAATTGAAGTCAGAGCAGAAGAAAATTGGGGTCAGAACCCAATTAACTCGCGAGCGGCGTTGAGCCAGAAACAAGAATTGGGTTCTGACCCCAATTTTTCAGTCAACCAGCCCGCGCGCCTCGGCCACCTGGCCGCGGTAGGCGTCGAAGATCTGTCGCAGCGCATCGGCCATCGTCGTCTGCGGCTTCCAGTCCAGATCTTTCATGGTGTTGTCGATCTTGGGCACGCGGTTCTGCACGTCCTGGTAGCCCTTGCCGTAATACTCGCCGGAGGTGGTCTCAATCAGCTTCACTTTCGCGGCGGTGTCGCGGTACTCGGGATACTCGGCGGCGAGCTTGAGCATCATCTCGGCCAGTTCGCGCACCGAATAATTATTTTTCGGATTGCCGATGTTGTAGATCTGGCTACGCGCCTTGTCGTCCTTGTTCTCGATGATCTTCATCATCGCGTCGATGCCGTCGCCGATGTAGGTGAAGGCGCGCTTCTGGCCGCCGCCATCCACCAGCTTGATCGGCTCGCCACGGACGATGTGGCCGAGGAACTGGGTGATGACGCGCGAACTGCCTTCCTTCGCGGTGTTGATGTTGTCGAGGCCGGCGCCGATCCAGTTGAATGGCCGGAACAGTGTGTAGTTCAGACCCTCGCTCATACCGTAGCCGTGGATCACGCGATCCATCAACTGCTTGGAACAGGCGTAGATCCAGCGCGGCTTGTTGATGGGTCCGTAGACCATGTCCGAGGCATCGGGATCGAATTCGCCGTCCTTGCACATGCCGTACACCTCGGAGGTCGACGGGAACAGGATGCGCTTCTTGTACTTCACACACTGACGCACGATCGGCAGGTTGGCTTCGAAATCCAGCTCGAACACGCGCAACGGCTGCTGCACATAAGTGGCCGGGGTGGCTATCGCCACCAGCGGTAGCACCACGTCGCACTTGCGCACGTGGTACTCAACCCATTCCTTGTTGATGGTGATGTCACCCTCAAAGAAGTTGAAACGCTTGTTGCCGCGCAGA
>JBOICL010000220.1:0-2663 GCA_050740055.1 Stenotrophobium sp. | reverse complement strand
ACCAGCAGGCCGACGGCGGAGAAAGCCGCGCGCAACTGCGCCATCGCCCAGGCGATCAGGCCCTGGCCGCCCACGTGCGACAGCAGCGCCAAGCCGGTCAGCACCGCCCAGCCGCGCGCGGTTTGCGGCCAAAGGGTTTCGCCCATCAGGCCGGTCAGCGGCAGCAGCACCGCGGCAGCCGTCAGCGAGGACCAGAACATCACCTGCGCCGCGCTGAAGCGCTGGCGCGCACGCGCGACGACGACGATGTAGCCGGAATAGAACACCGCGGAACCCACGCCGAGCAGGTCGCCCAGCGCATTTTCGCCGCCGAGCTTGAGGCTGTTCGACACCAGCACCGCCGCGCCGCCGACAGCCAGCACGATGCCGGCCAGAAACGCGGCGCGAAAACGCTCGCCGAACAGCGCGAAGCTGGCGAGCGTGACGAACACCGGCGCGAGGTTGGTCATCAGCGTGGCGTTGGCCACCGAGGTCAGGCGCAGCGACTGGTGCCAGACCGCGAGATCGCCAGCGAAGAATGCGCCCGCCAGCATCAGCCAGCCGGTGCCGGGCTGGAGCGGCGAGCGCTGCGTTTCGCGCGCCATCAGCAGCGTCAGCACCGGCAGCGCCAGGAACACGCGCCAGAACGCGCAGGCGGTGTAGCCGACGTCGGCGAGCCGCACGAAAATCGGCGACAGGCCGATCAGCACCGCGCCCGCGACCAGCGCGGCCAGCGCGCGCCGGTCCAGTTTTGTCGCGTGGGAATTCATGCGCTGCCGTCGGCGTCCTGCGTCCTGCTCAATGCCCACCCGCTCTGCCAGTTATCGTGCAGGCGAGTGTTATTTATTACTGACTTATATGTGCTTTGTATAATATAAATAAACAACAACGTCGCCCTTTCCAGGCAGAGCGGGTGACGCCGACAAGTCTGCCGCCGCGCGAATCTCAGCGCCGTCCGCCAAACAGGCGCAGCAGCATCAGTAACAGGTTGATGAAGTCCAGATACAGCGTCAGCGCGCCCATCACCACTTTCTTGCCGAGCGTGTCCTGCGCGTCGGCAGCGGCATACATCGCCTTGATTTTCTGCGTGTCGTAGGCGGTGAGGCCGACGAACACGATCACGCCCATCACCGACACCGCGAATTGGAGCGCGCTGGACTTGAGGAAGAGATTGACCAGGCTGGCGATGATGACGCCGATCAGGCCCATGATCAGGAACGAGCCCCAGCGCGTGAGGTCGGTCTTGGTTGTGTAGCCGTAGACGCTCATCGCGCCGAAGGTGCCGGCGGTGATGAAGAACACGCGCGCGATGCTGTCGTGTGCGTAGATCATGAAAATGCCGGCCAGCGACACGCCCATGAGCGCGGCGTAGGCCCAGTAGGTGAGCTGCGCGGTGGCGAGGCTCATTTTCTGGATGCGCACGCTGAGGAAGATCACCATGACCAGCGGCGCGAACAGCGCGACCCAGATCAGCGGCGTGCCGGCGATGCGCTGATAAAGCCCCTGCGAATAGCTCAGCCACGCCACCACGCCGGTGAGCGCGAGGCCGCCCGCCATGGTGTTGTAGATGGCGCGCATGTAGTCCTGCAGACCGGCCAATTCGCCGGGGCGCGTGACGACGGTGGAAGTCTGTATGGGTTTGTAGTCGATAGGCATGTCGGTTCTCGCTGGTAATTCCTGGGCTCTATTGATTCGGCCCGATGAAGTTTGAAGTCCGTTCGCCCTGAGCTTGTCGAAGGGTGAAGGGGCTTCGACAGGCTCAGCCCGAACGGAAACTAAAAACTTCACAGTGCCGGAGCAATAGGATACGCCAATGGGGCAGTCTACTTCGCCAGTATTTGCCACAGCCAGCCGCCGATGGCCTCGATCTCCTCCGCGCAGACCTGGTGCTGCATCGGGTAGCTGCGCCAGTCCACGGCGTAGCCCTGCGCGCGCAGGATTTCGCAGGAGGATTCGCCGAGCATGTAGGGCAGCACCGGATCGAAAGTGCCGTGGCACATGAGGATGGGCAGCTCGCGGTTAGCGGCGCTGGCCTCGGTGGCGAGCCTGTCGTGCAGCGGCAGGTAGGTGGATAGCGGCAGCAGTCCGGCCAGCCGCTGCGAGTAGCGCAGCGCGGTGTACAGGGCAATGGCGCCGCCCTGCGAGAAGCCGGCGATGACGATGCGATTGGCGGCGATGCCGGCATCCAGTTCGTGCTGGATCAAGCCCTGCACGATGCGCGCGGAATCGCGGATGCCGGTCTCGTCCTGCCTGTCCATGCGCGTGAGGCTGAGGATGTCGTACCAGGCGCGCATCGCCATGCCATTGTTGATCGTCACCGGCCGCACTGGCGCGTGCGGGAAGATGAAGCGGATGCCGTGGTTCTCCGGCAGTTCCAGTTCCGGCACGATGGGCACGAAGTCGTGGCCGTCCGCGCCGAGGCCGTGCAGCCAGATCACCGCAGCGGTGGCGGAAACGGCAGGTTCGATGACGACGGCTTCGGAGGATTCGCGGATGTTCATGTTCGGGCGGTGGATAAAAGAGCGCGGATTGTGCGCACTGGGCGCAACTGCCGCAATCGCTGCGTTAAACTTCGCAGGCTTTTTATGGAGCTGGCGCATGAATCCCCGCATCATCGTTTGCAGCAGCTTGTTGGCGGCCATGACGCTGACCGCCTGCGGCCAATCCGGCGCACTGTATCTGCC
>JBOICL010000219.1:0-11634 GCA_050740055.1 Stenotrophobium sp. | reverse complement strand
CGCTCGATGTGGCGCACCGCCTCCATCAGCACGAATAACCGGTCAAAATTGGTCATCGAATACTGCAGTGCTTCGGCGATGATCTCCTGGTCCGCTGCCGAAACGTCCTTGTTGTTGGGCGTTTGGGGGCTCAAGCGCCAGCGCAAATTTCTCAGTGCTTGCCTTATGCGCATGCGCTGGATTTCCTGTAGGTTCGTGATCGGGGTAATTGTCAGCAATTATAGTATGAGTCCGTGCACTGATAGCTCTCCCGCATCGGTCCCGCCTTACCCTGCAGCGGGACTTGCATATCCGCGTTACACTTCAAGCTAATGCCACCCGCTTCGGCAATCCCGCAATTTCATCCTCGGATTTGTTTTATTATATTTAATATATAAATTAATGGTAAATAATATAAAACAAACTTTGTCTCCTGAATATCATGAGCGGGTGGCTGAATCACCGTGAGCCGCCCCTTAATTCCCGATGTTTTCTCGGTGCTGGCGCGCCTGCGTCCGCTGCTCGATATCATCTTCATGTTGCTGGGCGCGGTGGCCGCATCCGTCACTCTGTCGGTGTTCCGCGGTGAATATTTTTTCAGCTACATGGAGATGCCGTCTCACCGGGCCGCCATCCTGATCACGCTATGCCTGCTGCCGCTAGTCCTGAGCCAGTACGGCGCTTACCGCAGTCAGCGCGATGTCCCGCCAGCGCTGGAGCTGGTCAGGCTATGGTCCGCTGTCGGTTTTGTTGCAGTATTGCTGGTGGCACTCGGTGCGGTCAGCAAAACGACTCAGCAGGTTTCAAGGCTATGGGCGGTCCTGTGGCTGGGTTACGTACTGTTGTCGCTGAGCGGATTGCGTCTGGCTGTGCGTGGTGCGCTGCAACGGATACGCCGTGCGGGGTATGACCAGAAATCCATCATCTTGGTGGGCGGGGGCGAACTGGCGGCGCGGGTGATCATGCATCTGGCGCTCAGCAACGTATCGGGTTACCGGCTGGCTGGTTATCTTGCTGACGTTCCTTCTGAACAACGCGAATTCGCCGGACTCCCCTACCTGGGGAGGGCTCGTGACGCTCGTCAGCTATGTCTCAGTCAGCATCTAGCCGCGGATCAAATCTGGATCGCGATCAGCGAAGCCCGACAGGAGGAACTGCGTCAGGCGCTCGACTTGCTTTCCGAGTTGCCGCATGAGATTCGGGTGATACCGGATGGTCTGCTGGCGACGCTTTGTGAACTGCCGACCCGGACGATAGCCGACCTCGTCACGGTCGAATTGACCAAGGCGCGCATTTCGGGCGCTGGACGCCTGGTCAAGGCCCTGGAGGACCGCATCCTTGGCGTACTGGCCCTGATTTTAATCTTTCCGGTCATGCTGGTGATCGCCATGCTGGTGCAGCTTGATAGCCCGGGCCCCATACTCTTTCGCCAGAAAAGGCATGGCTGGAATGGTCAGGAAATCGTTGTCCTGAAATTTCGCACCATGTTTCAGCACCAGGAGCCGGCAGGGGCGGTGATCCAAGCGCGCCGCGCTGATCCGCGGATCACGCGGGCCGGGCGCTGGCTGCGGCGCAGCAGCCTCGACGAACTGCCACAAATCTTCAATGTCCTGGGGGGTAGCATGTCTCTCGTCGGGCCGCGGCCGCATGCCAGCGAGCACAATGAGCTTTATACGAATATTATCCAGAACTACATGCACCGCCACCGGGTCAAACCGGGAATAACCGGGTGGGCGCAGGTCAATGGCTACCGCGGCGAGACGGATACTCCTGAAAAAATGCAGCGCAGGGTAGAATACGATCTGTATTACATTGAAAATTGGTCTCTTGGCTTCGATCTTGTCATACTAATACTTACCTTGGTGAGGGGTATTTTTTCTCCGCAGGCATACTGATAATAAAACCTGTCCCTAATTTTATGGTGTGAGGATGCAAAAAAAGCTACTTCTGGCCGGTCTTCTAATGATGGCCGTTTCTGCCCACGCAGATGATCAGCAGCAAACTGTCAGCGACGCTCCAGCCGTACCGGTGCCGGAGTCGGCCGGACTGTCTCCGGAAAATGTCGTCGGAATCAAACTCGCACCCGGACTGCGAGCGCTGGCAGGGGTGGGGCTCGAATCCATCTACAACAGCAACTTCTACCTGCAGCAACAAAACCCGCAGCACGTCTTTGGATTTGTAATGACACCGGATGTCCTGTTGGTCGGCGAAAGAAAGCAGCTTCGGTATCAGTTGGGTGTCGGTCTGGAAGGCGCCAAATACACCCATGTGAGCATTGGGCCGAGCACCTATCTTGATGCCAACGTCAACGGGAATTACCAGTGGGAAGCGGCCACGCGGCATCATTTCTCCGGTGATGCAAAGTCGCTGTACGGTCACGATCCCTTCGGCTCTTTCCGCACGGAAAACAACATTCCCGTGGGCGAGGGGCTGGACAAATGGATCGATAACTCGGGGCATCTGCGCTATCGCTATGGCGCCAGCGACGCCACGATCAATCTTGAATCGGAGGTTGGTGCCGAAGTGCGGCATTACCTCACCAACGAGCAGTTCACCCAGTTCCTCAACTACAGAATACTTTCCGCCCGTGAGACAGGGTTTTACAACCTCAGCTCGAAAACAGCCCTGCTCGCCGAAGTCGTGCATACCCAAGAGATTTTCTACAAGCAGGCGCCCGGCACTCCCAGCCTGGATGGCAACGACAATGCCATTCGCGCCGGCGTACATTGGCAAGCAACGTCGAAAACCAATGGGGATATCCGCATAGGCCAGTTCCGGCACAATTCAGAGGATCCCACGCTTCCGCAGGTCCATGCCATAGACTGGGCGGCGACGGTGTCTTGGGCGCCGTTGGTGTACTCCGTCATTACCCTGCAAACCGGGAACCTGGAACAGCCCAGCTATTTGTCTAGTGTGTCCTATATCGAAAACCGCTATGCCACTCTCAACTGGGTGCATGACTGGAGCAGCGCTTTCAGAACGCGCACCAATGCCACGCACATCAATACCGAGTTTATTGGCACTTCGCGGCTCGACCATATCAACACCTTTGGCTTGGAAGCCGATCTGCGTGCATCACAGCGCTGGTATTGGCTCGCGGGGGCGTCCTACTCACGCCGCTCCTCGAACTTGGCCGGACTCGATTACAACGACGCCACGGCTTTTCTGGGCTTGCGCTACCAACGCTAAGCGTTCTAAGCGTTTTCAAAGTATTTTTCGCAACGACTTCCACAAGATCGGTAAGTATGATCAGACTTGGTCTGCTTTTTCTGCTTGGCATCTTCGCAAGCTATTCCGCGTATGCGGCCCCTCAATCCTATGGCTTGAATCCAGCCGCCGAATACAGACTCGGTGTGGGGGATACTGTCCGCATCGAAGTGCGCGACGAACCCGATCTCAGCATCGAGACACAAATACAGGCAGACGGCATCATCAAGTTTCCGTTCCTTGGCAATATCATTGCCAAGGGGGCGACCGTGACGCAGTTGCAGCACTTCATCACCACGGGTCTGCGCGCCGGATATCTGGTCAACCCGGATGTCCGGGTGCGTGTCGTGACTTACCGCCCGTTTTACGTGACGGGACAAGTGACGAGGGCGGGGGGCTATCCCTATGTGCTGGGCCTGACCGTCGAGAAGGCAGCGGCACTGGCCGGAGGATTCACCGATCGGGCCTCGCTCAAGAACATTTATGTGGTACGCGAAGGTCAGACGCAGAGCCAGAAACAGAAAGTGACACTGGATACCCCGATTTACCCGGGCGACACTGTCATTGTTGAGGAAGGTCTGTTTTGAACACTTTACCCTCAACCCGGGAAGCCGCGATGGAATTGCCTGTTAACAACAGCCCGCTTATTCAGGATCAGTTTATCGACATTGGCGATTTGCTGGGTGCAATCGTCCGGCACAAATGGGGCATCCTGAGCATTACCGTGGTTACCGTCCTCCTCGCAGGTTTATGGGTGTTTGCGACCACGCCAATCTACCAGGCCACGGCGACGCTGCTTATCGAAAACCAGTCGAACCGGCCAGTGCAGCAGGTGCAGGATGTATATAACCCGGGTTACGGAACAGATGCGTATGTCGGAACCCAGAACCAGATTCTCGAAGCGCGGGATCTGGGGCGCAAGGTGGTCGGAGGGCTCGGCCTTACTGAAAAGCCGGAATTTCTGCTGAATAGGCCGCATAGTTTTTTGTCTGTGGATTTTGATTGGCAGCAATGGCTGCCCTTCCTGCCGGAGCATCCGGCTCATGCCCAAGACGCGGCAGGCACTGAAACTAGGAAACTCGAACACGCAGTTGATGTCTTCGAGAAGAACCTGAAGATCGAACCGCTATCAGGCACCAATCTGGTCAAGATTCACTACGACTCGGCGGATCCAGCGCTTGCCGCGCAGATTGCCAATACCCTGGCCGACGTTTACATCGACAATAATCTCGAGGCCCGCCTTGCGATGACGCGCAAGGCAACTGATTGGCTGAATGGTCGCCTGGGTTCGATCAAGGCCGATCTCGATACCGCCGAGAAGGCCTTGCAGGCTTTCCGGGACAAGGAGCAATTGGTCAATGTGGGCGGTGCCCGCGGTCTGGTGGAAACACAGTTAACCGCCAACGCGCAAAGTGCGCGGGATGCGCAACAGAAAAAAACCGATCTGGCCAGCGCGTACTGGAAAATCCAGCAGGCTGGTAATAACTACTCACAGCTGGAAGATGTCAGTACATTACTGACCAATCCGGTGGTCATGGAAGCTAAGAACCGCATGCTGGAGGCACAGCAGAAGGTCAAAACGCTCGAATCCCGCTATGGCCCCAGGCATCCTTTGATGGAAGCCGCCAGGGCTAGCCTGAATTCCGCAACCGCGGCCTATCATGCCCAGTTGATGACTGCGGCACAGGGTGTGAAATCAGCTTATGAAGTTGCTGCGGAAACTGCCCGGCAGGTGGGGATGCAGGAGCAAACCGCTCGCGGTCAGATCATCGATCTTGACCGCAAGCAGTCCCAATTGGACGCGTTGCAGCGCAATGTATCGGCCAACCAGGAACTGTATAACCTGTTCCTGACGCGGTTCAAGGAAACAGAGACAGCGGGCAATTACCAGGAAGTGGTGGCGCGCGTTGTTGATCCGGCAGTCATGCCCGATAAGCCTTCTAAGCCTCAAAAAAAGAAAATACTTTTAGTCGCGCTCGCGGCCGGTTTTATATTGGGCTTGGTGACCGCCCTTCTGCGTCACATGCTCAGTGACACCATCAGTTCGAGTGAGGATGTCGAACTCCTGACCGGATTGCAGGTGTTCGCTGCCCTGCCCGAATTCAAGAAAGGCAAGAAAGCTTCGCTGCAATTGACCCAGGAACCCAAAGGAGGGTTTAGCGAAGGCATGCGTAGCGTGCGTACTGGTTTGCTGCTGACCGACCTATCGCACAAGCGCAAGAAGATCATTGTAACGTCCTCCATCCCGCAGGAAGGCAAGACGACGATTTCCCTCAATCTTGCGATGGTACTCGGTCAGATGGAACGCGTGCTGCTGGTGGATTGCGACCTGAGGCGGGCGATGGCCGAGAAAATGCTGGGCTTGCCGGCAAAAGCACCGGGCCTGACCGAACTGTTGTCCGGCACGGCCAGTCTTGACCAGTGCATCCACCGTTTCGAGGAAGGCAAGATCGATGTGTTGCCGGTGGGTCAGCTTCCACCGAATCCCGGTGAGATTCTCGCTTCTGTGCAGTTCCGCCATCTGATCGAATCGCTGGCAAGCCAATATGACCGTATCGTTTTCGACTCCGCACCCTGCCAGGCGGTCAGCGATACGCTTCTGCTGGTGCAGAGTGCCGACGCGGTACTTTTTGTAATAAAGGCAGATGACACGATGCGCAATCTGGTCAAGAACACCGTACGACAATTAAGGTACGCGCAAGCGCCGGTCATTGGTGCGGTGATCAATGCGGTGGACATGAAGCGGCATTCAAACCGTTACGGCGGCGCATATTACGGCTACGGTTACGGGTACTACGCTTAAGCGCAGGACGACCTCGGAATAAGGCAATGCGGCCGGCACAGGTGATCGGCATTCTCCTGCTCATCTGCCTGTTGGTGGTTGGGGCAGTAACGGTTTTCGTCAATGCGCGATGGTTCATGGCGGATGCTTACACGCGGTATGCGGAGAAGCAGTGGCGTTGGTTTGATGCCAGAAAGTCAGCGCGGGAGGCGGCAGCGCTGGCCTTCAAATTTATGCCTTACAACGCACGGGCCCTGAAAAGCGAGGCAGTCAGCGATCTATTCAGCGGCAGCAAGGCTCAGGCGCTGCGGGAGTATGAACAGGCCCTGCATCTCGCGCCCGCAGATGCCTACCTGTGGCGCGACTATGCGCTGGCGCTGGTCTATACGGGAAATATCGATGATCGTCTTGAGCATGTGGTCAGGCAGGCCCAGTTGCTGGCTCCGCGATCCGTTCCTTTGCATGAATCTCTGGCCTACGCGGGCCTCAAGGTTTATACGCAATCCGATCGCAAGTTGCAGGCGTTTTGGCTGATCAGCATCCGGCTGGCGTATCCAACTGCGTGGAATAACCTGTTGCTAGCCGCGACCCGTTCAGGGCAAGAGTTGCTGCTCTGCAATGAAGTGATTCCCCACCCCGGCCACAATCCCTACTCCGGTCACAATCCCTGGTGTGTGCAGGCGAGGTGGCATCACGGGCTTTGTCCTCACGCGCGTGGTTACCAGGACTGCACCGTGCCGGATGCGGTCAGCTCGAAGCGGAAATGAAAAAAAAATCCCTGCTGGGCGAAGGCACTGCCGACCGCATCATTTTTATCGGACTGGTACTGCTGCTGCTCTGGCTGCCCTTGCCCTGGGGCAGCAACCGGCCCTGGGCAGAGGCGCTGATCGGCATCCTCGCCGGCGCACTCTGCTCGGTCTATCTGCTTTGCCAGGTATTCAGGAGTTTCGGAGCCGCAAAAAAGACAGTTTTTTCACCCGTCGTTTATTTTTTGCCGTTATTGCTCTGGACTGTCTGGCTGGCTTGGGGCGTGGTGCAACTCCTGCCGGTCGGTTTCGGTCAACTCAAGGCAATTTCACCTTATGCAGCGCAGATTTACGCGGCAGCTTTTCCTGGCGTTGCCGGATCGCAGCAATGGACCATCAGCATCCTGCCCGCACAAAGTTTTCAGAAATGGCTGTTGTCCCTGGGCTATTTCTCGCTATACCTGCTGGTGCTGGGACTGGCTCGCGACCACAGTAGGCTCCGCAGCCTTGCAAACGTGCTGATTTTTTCCGCGCTGCTGCAGGCGATCTATGGCGGCATCATGGTCTTGTCCGGTATCGAATATGGATTCTTTGAGCACAAGACGGCTTATCTGGGATTGGCCACCGGGACCTTCGTCAACCGCAACCATCTCGCCGGCTACTTGGAACTGGGCGCGGCGGTGGGTATCGGCCTGATTCTCGCCGATCTGCGAACCGTGCAGACCGATACTTGGAAAAAGCGCCTCAAGAATTTCCTGAACTTCCTTTTCAGTACGCGCCTGCGCACGCGTGTGTTTCTCGCCGTCATCGTCGTCGGCCTGGTGCTGACGCGCTCGCGTGGGGGCGGCAGCGCGTTCTTCGGCGCTCTGGTGGTCTGTGGCCCGATCTATATCTTCCTCAAGGAACGCCGGCTGTTCCTGAAAAGCATGGTGTTATTCGTGAGCCTGCTGGCGGTGGACGTGTGGATCGTCAGCGGCTGGTTCGGACTGGACAAGGTGATGACGCGCATTGAGCAGACACATGAAACCACGGAGGTCAGGACCCGGGCGTTTGCCGCCTATCCGGCGCTGATAGAAAAATACTGGCGCACCGGTTCCGGTGCAGGCACATTTGCGGCTGTCTTCGCGCAGGATCAGCCTGCGGATGTCGCAGGCTATTACGATCATGCGCATAACGACTATGCCGAGTTTCTGATCGAATATGGCGTGCCGGGGACACTTATCTTGTTGATCTTGGCTGGAATTACCGGCCTCCACGCCCTGCAGGTGATTATCCGCCGAGACGACCGGTTGCGTGTAGGCATGTGTTTCGCCTATCTGATGGCCAGCGCGGAGCTGGCGATTCACAGTTTCAGCGATTTCAACTTGCAGATACCCGCAAATGCTGCTACCTATGTGGTTATCATGGCGATGGCGGGCGCTTGTGCGCAGGAGCGCCGCAAAAGGCGGAGCCAAGTCGCCACAGAGAGTGAGGGTGATGCAAAGGATGGCAATGGCGCCGCAACGCAGGGAGGCGTTACGGCAGGTCAACTGGCTTGAGTGCGAGGAAGGATGTCATGAACAAATTGGGTCTTGCGGTATTTCAGATAGGAATTGGTTTGCTGGTCTGCGGAACGGCATTTGCGAGCGGGCCGGACGGCGTCTTGAGGGCGACTTCCGGTGAAGTGCTGATGCAGCGCGGGGCGAATACGGAGTCCGTGTTTGCCGACGAGTTCCTGCGGCAGGGCGACACCATCATCACTGGCGATACCGGGCAGGTGCTGTGGGATATGTCCGATGGATCTCAATTCGCGATGGCGTCGAACTCCGGACTCAAGATCAGGCAGTACGCCGAACCGGATGCCGCGAATCCAGCCGGCCGTGCCGAGTATCAATTGATCAACGGCGCTTTTCATACCATTACCGGCCACATCGGCGAGAAATCGGCTTCCGCCGCGCCAGAGCGTGGGCATTTAATGAATGCCGCGATGCGTATGCCGCGAAATCCGACATACCTGATTCCGACAGCCAGCCTGGCTCCTGCCAAGCTTGTCGCTTACCTGGTAAAAACCGCTTCGGCTACCCTGACCACGCAAAAGGCCGATTACGCCGCAGCACAGGCTGGTAAGGCGCTGTCCGTCAAGGTGAATGCGGGCTCTGTGACGGCCTGCAATTCCGGCGGCTGCACCACCGCCGGGGCAGGCCAAACGATCAATGTCACTTGCGCGACTTGCGCACCCTCAAACGGTGGCGCGCCGCTGGTTCCAGGTGTGGACGTTGCGTCGGTCCTGCAAATCAGTGTTGGAGGTGCGTCAGTGGTGCAAAGCCAGATTCAGTTGTCCGCGCCGCCGGGGGCCGCGTCCTCACCCCCTATCGTGCCCCCGCCCACGCCCCCTATCGTGCCACCCCTGCCACCTCCGCTTGGACCGCCCGGCACGCCCCCTCCAACTCCAGTAAGTCCCAACTGAGTTTTACGGGATTCAAAAAAGCCTCTGTGTTTTCACAGAGGCTTTTTCGTATGCAAGATCAGAGCGACGCCGCCAGACGGCTGCCCTGGTTGATGGCGCGCTTGGCGTCTAGTTCCGCCGCCACGTCGGCGCCGCCGATCAGATGTACGCTGACGCCCGCAGCCTGCAGCGGCGCATGCAGTTCGCGCAGAGGTTCCTGGCCGGTGCAAAGGATGATGTTGTCCACTTCCAGCAGCGTCGCATTCTCGCGTTTTTCGCCGAAGCTGATGAGCAGGCCGCGTTCGTCAATAGCTTCGTAATTGACGCCGCCGAGCATCTCGACGCGCTTCATTTTCAGTGTCGTGCGGTGGATCCAGCCCGTGGTCTTGCCGAGGCCGCCTCCGGGCTTGCTGTCCTTGCGCTGGAGTAGATACACCTGCCGCGCCGGTGGCTCGATCTGCGGTTTCACGCCCGCGACGCCGCCGCGTGCCTTCTGCGGGTCGGTGACGCCCCATTCCTGCAGCCATTCTTTCTGATCCAGCGTCGGCGAATGGCCCTCCTGCGTGACCAGGTATTCGGACACGTCGAAACCGATGCCGCCCGCGCCGACTACCGCCACGCGCTGGCCGACCGGTTTCTTGTGCAGTAGCACATCGACGTAGGACAGGACTTTCGGGTTGCCATCCTGGCCCTTGATTTTCGGATCGCGCGGGGTCACGCCGGTGGCGAGCACCACGTCGTCGTATTTGCCCTTGATGAGATCGTCGGCAGAGACGCGCTTGCCCAGATGCAGCTTCACGCCGGTGAGTTCGATCTGCCTGCCGAAATAGCGCAGCGTTTCGTGGAATTCTTCCTTGCCGGGAATGCGCTTGGCCATGTTGAACTGGCCGCCGATTTCCTTGGCCGAGTCGAACAGGTGCACCTCGTGGCCGCGTCCGGCGAGCACGGTGGAGGTGGCGAGTCCCGCCGGGCCGGCACCAACCACGGCGATTTTTTTCCTGTTTTTCGCTGGGAGGTAATTGAGTTGCGTCTCATGACAGGCGCGCGGATTCACCAGGCAGGATGCGATTTTGTTCTTGAAGGCGTGATCGAGACAGGCCTGATTGCAGCCGATGCAGGTGTTGATCTCGTCGCTGCGGCCTTCGGCGGCTTTCTTCACGAAATTCTCGTCGGCGAGCAGCGGGCGGGCCATCGAGATCATGTCGGCGCAGCCATCGGCGAGAATTTTCTCGGCGACTTCCGGCGTGTTGATGCGATTGGTAGTGACAAGCGGAATCTTCACTTCGCCCATCATCTTCTTCGTCACCCACGAGAACGCCCCGCGCGGCACCGAGGTAGCGATGGTGGGGATGCGTGCCTCGTGCCAGCCGATGCCGGTGTTGATGATCGTCGCGCCCGCTTTCTCGATGGCCTTGGCGAGTTGCACCACCTCCTCCCAGCTGCTGCCGTCAGGAATCAGATCCAGCATCGAGAGGCGATAGATGATGATGAAGTCCCTGCCCACCGCTGCGCGCGTGCGCCGGACGATCTCCACCGGCAGGCGCGTGCGGTTCTCGTAGGAGCCGCCCCATTCGTCGTTGCGCTTGTTGGTGTGCGTGGAGATGAATTGGTTGATGAAATAGCCTTCGCTGCCCATGATCTCGACGCCGTCGTAGCCGGCTTCGCGTGAAAGCTCCGCGCAGCGCACGAAAGCCTTGATCTGCTTTTCGATGCCGTCCTCCGACAGTTCGCGCGGGGAGAACGGCGTGATCGGCGATTTTATTTTGGAGGGTGCGACGGCGAACGGATGGTAGCCATAGCGTCCGGTGTGCAGGATTTGCAACGCGATCTTGCCGCCGTTGTCGTGCACCGCCTGTGGAATTTCGCGATGGCGGCGGGCTGCAGCGGAAGATGAAAGTGTGCCGCCCAGCGGCTTGGTCCAGCCCGCGATGTTGGGGGAGAATCCGCCGGTGACGATCAGGCCCACGCCGCCGCGTGCACGCTCAGCGTAATAATCCGCGAGCCGATGCAGATTCTTGCGGCTGTCTTCGAGACCGGTGTGCATCGAGCCCATCAGCACGCGGTTCTTCAGCGTGGTGAAACCGAGATCGAGCGGGGCTAGCAGGTGCGGATAAGGGGAGCGGGACAAGGGGGAAACTCCATGGAGGCCAAAGGCAGTTGCGCGCAATGGTAGCAGCGCGACGTGCACGGATTCTCGCAGAAGTTGCTTATGCCTTGGTTGACCCCAGCGACAGGGACACATTGTCGCCAATTGTTGCTGAGACGGCAGTTATCGTGTCATCCGCTCTTTCGGGTCGGCGCCAAGTTATGTGATATTAAATTATTAATTTTATATTTTTATATATAAATAAAAACATAACTTTCACCAGACATCAAAGAGCGGGTGGCCACGCGGCGGTCGTGAATCGTCCCAGGCGTGTATGCCTCGCCTAGATCTTAGACACCAAAGAATTTTCTAATGGTGGCCGAGGACGGAATCGAACCGCCGACACGGG
>JBOICL010000218.1:0-1368 GCA_050740055.1 Stenotrophobium sp. | reverse complement strand
TGCCGCATCTGCGGCGCTTCCTGCTGCACCCGACACCGGCGCAGTTGTTCCGCTCGCGCTACATGGGATTTTTCCAGTTGCGCGGCGTGGCCGAGCGGCGTGTGACGGCGGACGATTTCCGCTGGCTGCGCCGGTTAATTCAGCGCTGGTCGCCGGACTGGAAATTCGGCGAGGCCGAATTCGCGCCGCTCAAGGCCGCGTTCTCCGATTCGCAACGATTGACTGCGGCGCTGGGCTACTACCGCGCCCTGCCGGCCACGCTCGCCAGCCGCGAAGGACTCAGCCTACTCGCGTGCAAGCTGCCCGTATCAGCGCGCGTGATCCGCGGCGCGGACGATGGCTGCATCGGCGCGAAAATGTTCGAGAACCAGGACTACTGCTTCGGCGCGGGCTATGAACTGGTGACGATGAAAGGCGCCGGGCACTTCATGCACTGCGAAAAGCCGGAGTTGTTCGCTGCGTCCGTGCTGGAGTTTCTTGAGCGCAATAATTGAACTGTGCGGCCGTCATTCCCCGCGAGCGCGGGAATCCAGTGACGGACGCACGGCGCTGCGCGCCGCCTGGATACCCGCTTGCGTGGGTATGACAGTGTTTCCGGGTTCGCGTCGTACCTGAGCTGCGCTACTTCGGCGCCATGCGCAGCGCGCCGTCGAGCCGGATGGTCTCGCCGTTGAGCATGGGGTTCTCGATGATCTGCTGCGCCAGCAGCGCGTACTCCGATGCCCGGCCCAGTCGTGGCGGGAAGGGTACGGTCTTGCCCAGCGAGTCCTGCACGTCCTGAGGCAGCCCGGCCATCATCGGCGTCTCGAACAGGCCAGGCGCGATGGTCATCACGCGGATGCCGTAGCGCGCCAGTTCGCGCGCGATCGGCAGTGTCATGCCGACCACTCCAGCTTTCGATGCCGCATAGGCAGCCTGGCCGATCTGGCCTTCAAAGGCGGCGACTGAGGCAGTATTGATGATCACGCCGCGCTCGCCTTCTGCGTTGGGCGTCTGCGTGCTCATCGCAAACGCCGCGAGCCGCGTCAGGTTGAAGCTGCCGATCAGGTTGATGCCGATGGTGCGCGCGAAGGCTGCCAGAGCATGCGGGCCTTCCTTGCCCACCACTTTTTCGCCGGTGGCGATGCCCGCGCAGTTGATCGCGCCTTGAAGCCCACCAAATTCTTTTTTTGCCAATTCCACGGCAGCAACGCAATCCGCTTCCGATCCGACATCCACGCGCAGAAAGCGCGCCTGGCCGCCGAGTTCGGCCGCGAACGCCGCGCCCGCTTTCTCGTTGAGATCAGCCAAGACGACGTTGGCGCCGAGGCTGACCAGATGTTTTGCCGTGCCGGCGCCGAGGCCGGATGCGCCGCCGCTGATGATGAA
>JBOICL010000217.1:0-1265 GCA_050740055.1 Stenotrophobium sp. | reverse complement strand
CCGCAGAACATCGTACTCGGTGGCGCTGCCGGCGCCGCGCCGCCGGTGCTGGGCTGGGTCGCGGTCACCGGCCAGGTCGATCCGCATTCCCTGCTGCTGTTTCTGATCATCTTCGTGTGGACGCCGCCGCATTTCTGGGCGCTGGCGATCGAGCGACACAAGGAATATGCGGAAGTGGACATCCCCATGCTGCCGGTGACGCATGGCGTCGAATACACCCGCACGCAAGTGTTGCTCTACACCGTGTTGCTGGTGGTGACGAGCATCCTGCCGTTCGTGTTCGGCATGAGCGGCGTGATCTATCTGGTCGGCGCGTTGGCGCTAGGCGCGGTCTTTCTTTATTACGCGCTGCTGCTCAAGTTCAAGCCGCGTCCCGGCCTGCCGATGAAGACTTTCGGCTATTCCATCGTCTACCTGATGGGCATCTTTACGCTGCTGTTGCTGGATCACTACGTGCGACTGCCGCTGTAAAGCGCTTTCGAGACTCGCCACCGACATTCCGCTCACTTATTCGCGTCCTCCTCGCCGTGAATTGCAGTACCTATGTGTCAAGCGCGCGTTCGCCGGTATTGTTAGTCCGCCTCGCCCGTAGTGCGCAACGTGGTCCACGGCTGCATCTTCTAGGCTGTGGATGGTCTGTCCACAGATCGCACAGGCTGGTTCTCGCTGCCACAATTCGCGTTTGAATGTGAGTTGAAAACAACGCGGCTCGCTTGCCGTAGTATCCAGAAGAGATCGCAATGCCGAACGCCATGTATTGTGTCGGTATTGCATTTTCTGGCGCGAGTTGGTTCCAAGGGACAAGGAATCCACCATGAACTGATCGGTACTGAGCCGGTGAATGAACTCTTCTCGTATTGCGTCAGCATTCGCGACGACACGCGGTTTCTCGTATGCAGCGAAGGACGTCATCAACAACTCAAAAACTACACTGTTCAAACGATCTTCCCAATGGCCGGTGGGGTCCGTCTCATTTTTGCCGGCAACCCACATTCGGAAGGGGTTAGAACCAAAAACTTGGACGCATAGCAAAAGGGCATCGCGAAAGACGCGCTCCCTTCGCCCCGACTCGTCCGGAGAGAGAAACTGGTTCTTTCGCATCTCTTCATTCAATGCGCCATCGTAAGTCTTGATGCTTTCCACGTTCCGGAAATGAAATGCGAAGAAGCGCAGGATCATCTCCTCTCCCTTCATGCGAGGCAGCGGCGGTTCAAATTCTTTCCGGCCGCATGCACTGAGGAAAACGTCGGAGTCGGCAAGTTTGG
>JBOICL010000216.1:0-1765 GCA_050740055.1 Stenotrophobium sp. | reverse complement strand
CGCTCGATGTGGCGCACCGCCTCCATCAGCACGAATAACCGGTCAAAATTGGTCATCGAATACTGCAGTGCTTCGGCGATGATCTCCTGGTCCGCTGCCGAAACGTCCTTGTTGTTGGGCGTTTGGGCACTCAAGCGCCAGCGCAAATTTCTCAGTACTTGCCGTATGCGCATGCGCTGGATTTCCTATAGGTTGGTGATCAGGATGATGGTCAGCAATTATAGTATGAGTCCGTCGACGAATAGCTCTCTAGGGAAACTCTGCACAAGTCTTGCATGTCTGAGCGTGTAATCAAAACGGACGAAAACCACCGATGAAGCAGATCAGTTTTGCAGAAGGTGCCTACGCACGCAGCACCAAGACCACGCGCAAGCAGATTTTTCTGGGCCAGATGGAGCGGGTGGTGCCGTGGACTCGACTGATCGCCCGGATAGAACCGCGGTACCCGGTGGCCGGAAATGGGCGTCAGCCCTTTCCCCTGCCGGTGATGCTGCGCATCCATCTGATGCAGCAATGGTTCGGCTACTCCGATCCGGCGATGGAAGAAGCCCTGCACGACATCCCGCTGCTGCGGCGCTTTGCCGGTCTGGATTCTGGCGATAGCGCATTGCCTGACGAGAGCACTATTCTGCGTTTCCGGCACTTGCTGGAGCAGCACGATCTGGCCCAGAGCCTGTTTGCGGAAGTCACGGCGCTGCTGTGTGAGCGTGGCCTGATGTTGCGCCAAGGCACGATTGTGGACGCCACTTTGATTGCGGCGCCGCCCTCGACCAAGAACCGGGATCGCAAGCGTGACCCTGACATGAGCCAGACCAAGAAGGGCAATCAATGGTATTTCGGGATGAAGGCGCATATTGGCGTGGATGCCGACAGCGGTTGGGTGCATAGCCTCGAAGGCACCACCGCCAAGGTCGCGGACTGCGTGATGACCCAACCCTTGCTGCATGGAGAGGAACAGATCGTTCTGGGCGATCGCGGGTACAGCAGCAAAGCCCAAGCTCTGCATGCGCCGCGCGAAGAAGGCCAACCGCTCTGGGCCATTCCCTTCAAACGCAAACCCAAAGAAGAACTCAGCCACGATGAGCAACACGCCAACCGCATTCTGGCGTCACTGCGAGCCAAGGTCGAACATCCGTTCCGGGTGCTCAAGCGGCAGTTTGGCTACAGCAAAGTCCGTTACCGAGGATTGTCCAAGAACACGGCGCAGCTGCACATGCTGTTTGCCTGTGTGAATCTGTGGCTGGCGCGAGAGCGGCTACTGGCCGCAGGATAGCTGCGTCTGAAAGATGAGAAATGATTCGATGAAGCATAGAAAACCGGCAAAAGCTGAACCGCAGAGAGTGACTATTCGCTCACATGGCTCTCAGGCCTCTTTTCCTGACTCAACATCTCGCTAAATTGGAGCTTATGCAGGGCTTCCCTAGAGGGTGCGACCGGCGGGCCGAGCACTATGAGGCTATCGGTGTAGTCCCCTACAGACCCAGTGATCTGGCGGAGGCAGGCGCCAGCGCGTGAGGGGCGCGTAATCAAAATGCTGAGGACACGACTTTAACTGGCTTCGGTAGCACATAGTGGATGCTCGGCCTGTGCAGAAAACAATTCCATTGTTCACCGAAGTGGTGTAGTGTGATGCAATCATGGGGCAGGCAAATATGGCCGCGAAAGGAAAACGACCAGCACCGCAAAAAAAGAGTACTCGGGCATCAATCAGCTTCCCGGATGAGTTGTACGAGACACTTGATCGGATTGCCAAAGACAAGAAGGT
>JBOICL010000215.1:0-12294 GCA_050740055.1 Stenotrophobium sp. | reverse complement strand
AGCACCGGGCATTCCACCGGCCCACACACGCATTTTGAAATCCGCGATGGCGTTACGCCGGTGAGTCCGCGCACGCTGCTGCCGAAGGGGGATTTTTAGTGGGCAGTGGTTTATTGATCCGGCACTGTGACGTTTTTAGTTCCCGTTCGGGCTGAGCCTGTCGAAGCCCCTTCACCCTTCGACAAGCTCAGGGCTAACGGACTTCAAACTTCATCGGGCCGAATCAATAAAGAATCCCTTCTGCTCTCGACCGCAGTACCAGCGATGCTGCAGCCGCGGATTTTTCAACGGGCCTGCGCGTTGCCGCCGGGCTGCAAATCCACAATATGCAGATCCAGGCTCTCATTGCCCTGCCAGCGGTTGACGGCGATCCGGTAAACCAGCCGCAGCGTTCCACGCTTCTGTATTCTCTCCACGCCGCCGAAATCCATCGCTGCGAGCGCCGTGCCATTGCTGCCGCGTAGTCTGTATTTCACATGTGTCTGCGTCGCGCCGACCAGCCGCGCGTCAACGACTTCAAACTCGTTCTCGAACAGCGGTTCCGGAAAACCCTGCCCCCACGGCCCGGCCTGCTCCAGAACTTTCGCGGTTTCGATGTTGAGTTCCGCAGGCGAGAGTTCACCGTCGGTTTCCAGCACCTGCTCCAGTTGCGCCGCGTCCAGCCAGCTTGCGCAGACTTCGTCGAAGGCGCTGCGGAAAGCTTCGTAATGCACTTCCGGCAGCGTGAGGCCCGCCGCCATCGCATGGCCACCGAAGCGTTCGATCAGGCCCGGATGCCGCGCGTCCACCGCGGCCAGTGCGTCGCGGATGTGCAGCCCCGGAATCGAGCGGCCGGAACCCTTGAGCAGCCCGCTTTCCGCTGCGCGCGCGAAGGCAATCGCGGGACGGTGCAGCTTTTCCTTGATGCGCGAGGCGACCAGCCCGACGACGCCTTCGTGCCAGCCCGGATCGAACAGGCAGACGCCGGTGCCGATATCCGTGCCGGTTTCGGCGACGAACTGCAGCGCCTCGTCCTTCATCTGCGTCTCGATCTCGCGGCGTTCGCGGTTGAGGCGGTCGAGCTTGCGCGCCAGTTCCAGCGCGGGGGCCGCGCTGTCGCTGAGCAGACACTCGATGCCGATGCGCATGTCCTCCAGCCGCCCCGCCGCGTTGATGCGCGGGCCGAGCACGAAACCCAGATCGGTCGCAGTCACGTCAGCCGGCTTGCGGCCCGCCGCTTCGAGCAGCGCCAGCAGACCGGGCCTCGCGCGTCCCGCACGAATACGCGCGACGCCCTGCTGCACGAGAATGCGGTTGTTGTAGTCGAGGCGCACCACGTCGGCGACCGTGCCGAGGGCGACCAGATCGAGATAGTCGGCGAGGTTCGGCTCCGCGCGCGCCGCGAACCAGCCGCTCTCGCGCAGCCGCGCACGCAGCGCCAGCAGCAGGTAGAACATCACACCGACGCCAGCCAAATGCTTGCTCTGAAAGCCGCAACCCGGCTGGTTCGGGTTGACGATGACGTCCGCCGCCGGCAGCTCCGGCACGGCGAGGTGATGGTCGGTGATTAGCACGTCCATGCCGAGCTGCTTGGCGCGCGCCACGCCGGCGAGACTGGCGATGCCGTTGTCCACCGTCACCAGCAGTTCCGCGCCCTGCTGCGCGGCGAGTTCCGCCAGCGCCGACGAGAGGCCATAGCCCATGCGGAAACGGTCGGGCACTACGTAGCCCACCGACGACGCGCCCAGCGCTCGCAGCGCCAGCACGGCGAGCGTCGTGCTGGTGGCGCCATCGGCGTCGTAGTCGCCGGCGATGACGATGCAGCGGCCGCGCCGCAGCGCGTCTTCGAGCAGCGCGACGGCGGCGGCGATGCCCTTGAGCGCCTTTGGCGGCAGCAGGTGTTTGAGTTCCAGCGGCAGTTCGGACTCGGTCACACCGCGCGCGGCGTAAATGCGCCGCAGCACCGGATGCAGCGAGGCGGGCAGCGCATCGGCATTCGGGCAGGCGCGTCGGCGTATCAGTGGAGCGGTCATGTGTCCTGGAAATGCCTGCCTATGCTCACCCGCTCTTGCAATATTGAGATCGCAGACTGTTTTCTATTGTATACTTTTATGTAAATAAATCAATAATAAATAACAGAGGCGAATCCGCTTTGCGGCAGAGCGGGTGAGCACAAAACGCGGCTCAAATCAGCGCAGACGATCCAGCAAGGTCTTTTCCACGGCAGCGCGCTCCGCCGGCACCTGGATCAGACCCTGCAAGCCATCCTTCATGATGATGTCCGGATCCTTGAGGCCGTTGCCGGTGAGCGTGCAGACGACCACGCTGCCGTCCGCGATCTTGCCGTTTTTGATGTCGCGCATCGCGCCGCATAGCGAGGCGGCGGAGGCCGGCTCGCAGAACACGCCCTCGTTCTGCGCCAGCAGGCGCTGCGCGGCGAGGATGTCGGCATCGGTGCATTCGTCGAACCAGCCGCCGGATTCCTTCTGCACTTTCCAGGCGTGATCCCAGGACTGCGGATCGCCGATGCGGATGGCGGTGGCGACCGTCTCCGGGTTCTTCACAGTGCCGCCGCGCATGAACGGCGCGCTGCCGGACGCCTGGTAGCCGACCATTTTCGGCCGCGTGAATTTGGCATTGCCCAGCGTGTAGCCGTCCACGCTCGCAGAGGTGCGCAGACCGACGGACTCGCTGTAGCCCATCCAATAGGCAGTGATGTTGCCGGCGTTGCCGACCGGCAGGCAGTGAAAGTCCGGCGCGCGACCCAGCGCTTCGAGCACTTCGAAGGCCGCGGTCTTCTGGCCTTGCAGCCGGTACGGATTGATCGAATTGACGATGGCCACCGGCGTGGTCAGCGCGACTTCCTTGACCAGCCGCATGCCGTCGTCGAAGTTGCCCCTGATCTGCACCACCACCGCGCCATGCACCACCGCCTGCGCGAGTTTGCCGAGCGCGATCTTGCCTTCGGGGATGAGCACAAAAGCAGTCACCCCCGCACGCACCGCGTAAGCGGCGGCGGCGGCGGAGGTGTTACCGGTGGAGGCGCAGATAATCGCGCGCGAACCGTTGTGCACGGCGTGTGTCACCGCCGCGGTCATGCCGCGATCCTTGAACGAGCCGGTGGGATTGAGGCCCTCAAACTTCACGTAAATTTCGCCGCCGAAGCCGATTTTTTTCGGCAGGTTCTCCAGCCGTATCAGCGGCGTGCGGCCCTCGCCAAGTGAAATGGCGCGCGCTTCCTTCGGCAGCGGCAGACGGTCGCGGTAGGCATCAATCAATCCGGTGTAGCGGGTCATGTTGTGTTCCTGCACAAGACTTCAATCATCAAAATGTAAACGGACGGGCCAGTTCCTGATCAAGTCGCTTACGTACCTGCGGCCATTCTTCGCGCACGATACTGAAATAAACGGTGTGGCGAATGCGCCCACCCTGCACCACCATGTGATTGCGGAAAGTGCCTTCTTCCGTCGCGCCAATACGCAGTATCGCCGCACGTGATTTCGCGTTGAGCGAATCGGTCCTGAGTTCGATGCGATTCAGCCCTAGCGTCTCGAAAGCATGGCGCAGCAGCAGATACTTGCATTCGGTGTTGACCGGCGTGCGCTGCACCAAAGGTGTGTACCAGGTCCAGCCGATCATCGCCCGGCGATGAGCCGCATCGATGAGACCAAAGCGCGTGCTGCCTACGATGCGTGCGTCATGGCGCGTGCGCACGGCAAACGGCAACGTACTGCCTGCGCGCTGCTCGGACAGCGCAGCATCGATGAAACCCCGCATCTGCACCGCACCTGTAGCAGAAGCTGGAAACCAGCGAAAAATATTTTCGTCGTTGCCGGCCTCGCTCAGCGCCGCATGATGCGACACCTGCAAAGGCTCCAGCACTACATGCCGGCCTTCGAGCATCATCGGCGTGAATACCGGGATTGTCTGATCTGCACCCGCCATGATTTTTCTTCACTGGGCCGAAAGCACACCCGCCTCAGCCGTTGAAATGCTCCACGCGGAAGCGAGAGGCGCCCGCGCGCACGAAGGGCAGCTTCTGCATTTCCGCCAGTGCGTCGTTGAATTTCTGCTCCTGCACGGTCGAGGTGATGATCGCGAGATTCGCGTCTTCCTCCTCACGCGGCTCACGCTGCAGAATAGCTTCGACGCTGATGCCGTGGCCGGCGAGAATCGCGGTGATGCGCGACAGCACGCCGGGTTCGTCGGCGACGCGCAGGCGCAGGTAGTGCGCGCTCTCCACTTCGGAGATCGGCAGCAGGTGCAGTTCGCGCACGGCGTCCGGCTGAAAAGCCAGCGCGGGCACGAAATGCTGCGGCGCCGCCGACAGCAGCCGCGCGACATCTACCAGATCTGCGACCACGGCGGAGGCGGTGGCGTCGCCGCCCGCGCCGCGTCCGTAGAAGCCCACCTGCCCCACCGCGTCGCCCTTGAGCAGGATGGAATTGAGCACGCCGTCGACCTTGGCCAGCAGCTTGTCTTCGGGAATCAGCGTCGGTTGCACGCGCAGTTCCACGCCTCGCTCACTGCGTTTGGCCAGACCCAGCAGCTTGATGCGATAGCCGAGCGCGCGTGCGATCTCGATGTCCTGCACGGTGATGCCGGTGATGCCCTCGCAGGCCACGGCCTTGAACGACAGCGGCATGCCGAAGGCGATGCTGCCGAGGATGGTGAGCTTGTGCGCGGCATCGATGCCTTCCACGTCGAGGGCCGGATCGGCTTCGGCGTAGCCGAGTTTCTGCGCATCCTTGAGCGCGTCCGCGAAGCTCTGCCCCTTGGCGGTCATCTGCGTGAGGATGTAGTTGCAGGTGCCGTTGATGATGCCGGCGATGCTCTCGATGCGGTTGCCGGCCATGCCTTCGCGGATTGCCTTGATCACCGGGATGCCGCCCGCCACCGCAGACTCGAAGGCCACCATCACGCCGCGATCACGCGCGGCGGCGAACAGGCTGTTGCCGTCCTCGGCGAGCAGGGCCTTGTTGGCGGTGACCACGTGCCTGCCGCGGGCGATGGCGGCGAGCATCAGTTCCTTTGCCGGAGACAGGCCGCCGATGACTTCGACCACCACGTCCACATCCGCATCGCGTGCGATGGACATTGGATCGTTGACGATAGTGATGCCGTTGAGATCGCAGTCACGCTTGCGCGTGAGGTCGCGCGCGGACGCGTGCGTGACCACCACCTGGCGGCCGGCACGGCGGATGATCTCATCGGCGTTACTCTTCAGCAGTCGGATGATGCCCTGCCCGACTGTGCCGAGGCCGATGATGCCAACCTTCACCGGTGTCATGCGCGGCCTTCTTTGAGCATCTTCTTGATACCGCGCACGGCCTGGCGCGTGCGATGCTCGTTCTCGATCAGCGCGAAGCGCACGTGATCGTCGCCGTACTCGCCGAAGCCGATGCCGGGCGACACCGCAACCTTGGCCTCGTTCATCACATGCTTGGAGAACTCAAGGCTGCCCATCGGTGCGAATGCTTCCGGAATTTTCGCCCAGACGAACATGCTGGCCTTGGGCGTTTCGACCTGCCAGCCGGCGGCGTTGAGTCCCTCGCAGAGCACGTCGCGGCGGTGCTGGTACATCTGCGCGATCTCGCGCACACAGTCCTGCGGGCCTTCCAGCGCGGCGATGGCGGCGACCTGGATCGGCGTGAAGGTGCCGTAATCGAGATACGACTTCATGCGCGACAGCGCGGTGCAAAGTTCGCGGTTGCCGCACATGAAACCGACACGCCAGCCCGGCATGTTGTAGCTCTTGGACAGGGTAAAGAATTCGACGCCGACGTCTTTCGCACCCGGCACCTGCAGGAACGACGGCGCCTTCCAGCCGTCAAACACGATATCGGCGTAGGCGATGTCGTGGATGACCCAAAAGTCGTATTCCTTGGCCATCGCCACCACGCGCTCAAAGAAATCCAGTTCGACGCATTGCGCGGTCGGATTGCCGGGAAAGTTCAGGATCAGGAATTTGGGTCGTGGCCAACATTCCTTGATCGCCTTTTCCAGCTCGGCAAAGAAGTCCGTGCCCGGCGTGAGGCGCACGTGGCGCACGTCGGCACCGGCGATGACCGCGCCGTAGGGATGGATCGGATAGGCCGGGTTGGGCACCATCACCACGTCGCCCTGGTCGAGCGTGCCGAGCATCAGGTGCGCGAGGCCTTCCTTGGAGCCGATGGTCGCGACCGACTCGGTCTCGGGGTCGAGATCGACGTTGAAGCGTGTCTTGTACCAGCGCGTAATCGCGCGGCGCAGTCGCGGAATGCCCTTGGACACCGAGTAGCGGTGTACCGCCGGGTCTTCGCGCCCGGCGACTTCGAGCAATTTCTCAACGATGTGCCGCGGCGTCGCCTGGTCAGGATTACCCATGCTGAAATCGATCACGTCCTCGCCACGAGCTCGTGCCGCCTTCTTCAGATCGCCAACAATGTTGAAGACGTAGGGAGGCAGGCGCTGGATGCGCGGAAAGACGGCTTTCACGGGGTTCTCGCAGGTGGATGGAAAATAAGCGCGGTATTAGACCATTGCGTATATCGCGCCGCAACAAATTACCCTTATTGCAGCCTTCGCAGTTTTCAACGGACGCCGAGCGGCTGATCCTGTTTGGGCAGGTAGTCCAGCGGATTGACCGGCTGGCCGCGTACGCGGATCTCGAAATGCAGCAGCGGTTTGCTTTGCGGCCCCAGCCCCAGTTCCGCGATCGGCTGGCCGGTGGTGACGACATCACCCTCGTTCACCAGCCGCCTGCGGTTGTAGGCGTAGGCGGACAGGAAAGTTTCATCGTGCTTGATGATGATCAGCTCGCCGTAGCCCTTGAGCGCATTGCCGCTGTAGACCACCCTGCCCGGCGCCGCGGCCAGCACCGGCATACCCAGCGTGCCGGTGAAATCCAGCCCCTTGTTGCCGTCCGACGGTGCGTAGTTGCGCGCCACCGGGCCGTTCAGCGGCCAGGCCCACTCGAAATTTGCGGCAGCGGATTTTGCGGGCTGCGGCATCGTCGCAGCGTTGGGCGACAGTGCCTCAACATGATGCGACATGGCAGGAGTTTTCACTGCAGGCACTGCCGCCGCGACCGATGGCACGGGCACCGGTTCAGGCGCCTGTGAAGGCCGCGCAGCCGTCGAGCTGCGGGGCGGCTTCAGGCGCAGCACCCGGCCCGGCACGATGCGGTAATCGGAGCCGATGCCGTTCCAGCGCGCCAGTTCATGAAAATCGAGTTGGTTGCGGAAGGCGATCGAATACACTGTATCGCCGGGCTGCACTTCGTATTCATCCGCTCCGGTCGCGCGCGTCTGGGGCGAGCGCGTGTGGGTGTTTGCGGAGACGGGCTTGTGCCGGGGCGTGTTCCAGCGCAGCGCTCCTGCGCATCCGGACAGGCCTACAGCCACGGCAAGCAGCAGTGCCAGACTGCCGGTGCGGTACATCATCCGCTAAACCTTGCCCGCCAGCAGCGGCACGAAGCTGACTGCCGCCAGTTCGCGCTCGCTCAGGCCGCACGCATTGCGCTCGATCAGGCGCAAGGACTGCCGGCCCTGCGGCCCCACCGGAATGACCAGACGCCCGCCCACGGCGAGTTGTTCACTCAATGCCGCCGGAACACGTTCGGCGCCGGCCGTCACGATGATGCCGTTGTAGGGCGCGTACGGCAGCCAGCCGTTCATGCCGTCGGCATAGCCGAAATGCACGTTGCGATAACCCAGGTGCGCGAGCCGCTTGCGCGCCAGTTCGGTCAGGGGCTTCAGCCGTTCGACCGTGAACACGGTCTCCACCAACTCCGCCAGCACCGCGGTCTGGTAGCCACTACCCGTGCCGACCTCCAGCACGCGCTTGAGCTTTTGTCCGGCGATAAGCGCCTGCGTCATCAGTGCAACGATGACCGGCTGCGAAATGGTCTGCGCGTGGCCGATCGGCAGCGCGGTATTTTCGTAGGCGCGGCCTTTGAGCAGTTCATCGACAAATTCGTGGCGCGGAATCTTCTCGATCACCGCGAGTACCTGCTCGTCACGAATACCCTCCGCGCGCAGGCGCTCGACGAGTTCGCTGCGGCGACGGCTGATGACGAAGTCCTGCCCGCGCCCGTGGGGCTTGCTCAGGCCATTCATAGTTCCCGCGCCCATGCGCCGAGGCGCTCCATCATGGCGTAGCGTGTCAGGTCGACCAGCAGGGGCGTGATCGAGACGCGCTGGTTTTCCACGGCGTGAAAATCGGTGCCGGGACCGCAGTTGTCCTGGCTGCCTGCGGCGCCGATCCAGTAGATCGTGCGGCCGCGCGGGTCCTTTGCGGGAATCACTTCCTCGGAACGATGCCGGTTGCCCAGGCGCGTCACTTCGAAGCCTCGCAAGTCGTCCCAAGGCACGTCGGGCACGTTCACGTTGAGGATCGTATCGCTGGGCAGCGGGTCCTTTTGCAGATGCTCGATCAGCCGCAGCGTCACGCGCGCCGCAGTCGCGTAGTGCTTGGGCGCAATACCTGCGCTGGACACCGCAATGGCGGAGTAGCCCAGATGACGGCCCTCCATGGCGGCGGCGACCGTGCCTGAATAGAGCGTGTCGTCGCCGAGATTGGAGCCCGCATTGATGCCCGACACCACCATGTCCGGCGCCTGCTTGAGCAGCGCGGTGAGCGCGAGATGCACGCAGTCCGTGGGCGTGCCGTCCACGCAGGTCACGCCGTCCTCGTGCTGTTGCACGCGCAAGGGATTGAGCAACGTCAGCGAATTGCTGGCCCCGCTGCGGTTGCGATCCGGCGCGACGACGGTGACGTCGTGATGGGCCTGCAAATGCTCGTGCAGACAGCGCAGCCCCGGCGCGGTGCAGCCGTCGTCATTGGAAAGCAGAATGCGCATGATTGGAGCCTGAAAAACCGTCGCGCAGTTTAACGGATTGGCGCGGCGCACTCAGGCTGGCGGGTACGTGAACGACGAATTGGTGGGCCGTCAGGGACTCGAACCCCGAACCTACTGATTAAGAGTCAGCTGCTCTACCATTGAGCTAACGGCCCACTATTCGACTGACAGTGGCGAAACTGGGGTGACCGACGGGGCTCGAACCCGCGACAACCAGAATCACAATCTGGGACTCTACCAACTGAGCTACGGCCACCGTTGAGGGCGCGCATCATAGCAAAATCATCTGCGGGCAAACAGGGCCGCTAAAGATTTTTTGCGCATGTGTTACGAGCGCCCCACCATGCGCGCGAAATCGCGGCGAACGGGGTTCATGGATGGCTGCCGCTTTCACCGCTGGTTCAACGCCGCTGGTGTTGCGGCTATTGATCAGTCACCCGCTCTTGCCGGATCAGGCTGGATACATGTTTTATTATGTTTAGTATAATTAATTATATATATTTATATAAAACACATACTTCGCCCCGCAGCGGCAGAGCGGGTGCCGGCACGGTGCTTACCCAGCTTAGCCCGCGGCCGGAGTCGAAACCAGGCGCAGAACATCGAGATAACCCGGCGACGCGGCGACCGCCCCGCGTTCGCGCAGCAGGCGATGCAACTGCGGCAGCCGGTAATACGGCACCGAGGCCATCGCATGATGTTCGATGTGAAAGTTGACGTACAGCGGCGCCACCGTCATGCGCGCGATCCAGCCGGCGCGCGTCGTGCGCGTGTTGCGGAACATGTCCGCGCTGCGCTCGGTGCATGCATGCTCCGCCATCGAGCGGACGCGGATGAACAGGCTGAAGGTCGTGAGATAGGCGGCAACCCAGGCGCTGAAGGTCCAGCCGATGCCACAGGTGCTGAGCAGCGCGAACAGCGCGGCATTTGCCAGCAGCATCGGAGTCATGTTCACGACTCCCTCGCGCAGGTAGTGATGCCAGCGGCGCCCGTCGCGCGGCTGGCGTTCCACCTCAGCCGCGACGGTGTATTTGAACACGCCGATGTCCATCAGGAACTGCGCCGCAATGCGCCGCAAACCCGTCTGCCCGGTCAGATCGCGCAGGAATTTTTTCGCCAGCGAGTGCCGCGTCACCGGCAGCGGCGTCACCAGGCTCATGTCCGGATCGCGCTCGCTGCCGGTGTAGCTGTGGTGGCGAAAGTGATGCTCGCGATAGCGCGGCACGTCATTCCAGATCAGGCGCGCGCAAAACCAGTCGGCCACGGTGTCGTTGAGCACCTGTGTCTTGAACAGGGTGCGGTGCGCCGCCTCGTGGGCGAGGATGGCCAACGCGAGCTGGCGGCCGCCAAGCACGATCACCGCCAGCAGAAAAGTCAGCGGCTGCGGCCAGCGCGCGAGCACGGCAAACGTGGCCGCAATCACCGCCCACACCGAGAGCAGCGCCCAGGCACCGCGCCAGTCGGAGCGCGTGGTCAGTTGCACGATTTCCTCGCGGCTGAACAGGTCGCGCAGCTTGCGGCGCGTGACAGCGGGCAACTCGGTGGGTGTCGAACTGGATGGAGTGTCTGTGCTCATGACGGACTCGGAAAAGTGAACTGAAAAGATTCAGTGCGCCCGCACGGTTCGCGCCGCGGGCGGTTCCGGCCCCAGCGATGCGATGCGCGACTGGCGCCAGATGGTCTGGCCCAGCCGGTCGAAGCGACGCACGGTTTCGACAAACGCCCGGCGCGCTGCGGTGTCCACGAACGGGTCGGGCAGCAGCGGATCGAAGACGATTTCGCGGATCGCCTTGCCGCCGAGGACGAACGCCTCGCGCGCGGCGACCTCCGGCTCCAGGCTCTCGGCACGCTCCATCCATGCTTCCAGCTTGGCGCGCAGCTTCTTGTAAGTGGCGGTCAGGGTCTTGCCGTCCCATAGCGCGCGGATGCGCATCTCGCGCCGCGCGTCGAAACCCTGAGCGACGAAGACGCTGGCCTCCGGCTCCAGGCCGAGCGTGTGCAGGCGCTGGCGCACTGTCTCGACGCCATCCTCGATGTTGTCCGGCCGTACCAGCAGGCCGCGCTCCAGTTCGCGGAAGCCGAGCATGTTCAGTGCGCGATTGCGCCGGCGCATCGCGGCACGGTTGCTGCGCCCGAGCGCGCCGCAATGCACAGCGATGTAGCCGCCCTTCCAGGCGCGCACGCGCTTTTCGGCGGTGCGCCAGGTCGCCACTTCATCGGCCAGTTCATGTGCCGAGCCGCTGAGGCGGTAACTGCCGCGCTCAGCCGCTTCGATCAGGCCCTCGGCCGACAACCGCACCAGCGCCACCCGCACGTTGTTTTCGCTAATGTCAAACAGCGCACAGCCGGCGATAAACTCACGTGCCGACAGCGCCTGCTCCCCAGAGGCAAGCAGCAGGTCGAGAATCAGATGGCGGGCCTTTGGCTTCATTACATGTCCAGATTAAATTTGCTGGTTAACGTTACATTACATATAATTTCTAATATTAGTCAACATATGTAATATAGATGCTGGAGGCTCGCATGACCTCAAATAAGCAACCGCTAGTTCTGGTGGAGCGCCGTCCACCCCTACTGTGGGTGCGGATCAACCGCCCGGAACAGCGCAACGCCGTCGATGGCCTCACCGCGCGGGCACTTGCGCAGGCATTTCGCGACTTCGAAGCCGACCCGGAATTGCGCGTCGCCATTCTCGGCGGCGCTGGCGGCTACTTCTGCGCCGGCGCCGATCTCAAGGCGGTGGCCAGCGGCAAACCGGAGCGCGCCAACCGCATCGATGCCGAAGGTGACGGGCCGATGGGCCCGACCCGCATGCAGTTATCGAAACCCGTCATCGCCGCGGTATCCGGCCCCTGCGTCGCGGGCGGGCTGGAACTCGCGCTGTGGTGCGACCTGCGCGTGGTCGAGTCCGACGCCGTGTTCGGGGTCTTCTGCCGGCGGTGGGGGGTGCCGCTGATCGACGGCGGGACGGTGCGGCTCCCGCGTCTGATCGGGACAAGCCGCGCCCTCGACCTGGTTCTGACCGGGCGGGGCGTCGGCGCTTCGGAGGCGCTGTCGATGGGCTTGGTGAACCGGGTGGTGCCGGACGGGTCGAGTCGCGCCGCGGCCGAGGAGCTGGCGCGGGCATTGGTCGCGTTCCCCCAGACGTGCCTGCGGGAAGACCGGCTTTCTCTCCTGGAGCAGGACGGGTTGGATGAGCCGGCCGCTCTGGCTAACGAGTTCGCTCACGGTCTTCGTTCGCTGGCCGAGGTCCAGGCCGGCGTGGAACGATTTCGGTTGGGCGCCGGCCGCCACGGCGCCTTTGAGTAACTGCCGGCTCGAGAAAACGAACTCCTGGTTCGCTTTTTCGAGCCGGCCCTTGTCAGCGATGAGTTTTCGCGCGGCGTGCGGTCTTAGGATGCGACACGGTATGGCCCTCGTCTGTCTACACGGTCCGCTTCGCGACCTCGCCGGAGGATGCCCCGCCCTGGAGG
>JBOICL010000214.1:0-4264 GCA_050740055.1 Stenotrophobium sp. | reverse complement strand
CGACAACGGTCCCGGTTCTTTTCGCGTAGTTGTTTTTGTTGACTCTGTTTGACAGACAATTTGGACACTGCATTTTTGCTCTCCGAAAGTTCGAAACTCGATAGGACTTGACTACTAAAATCAGTCTCGGGATCGCAAAAATTCAGCTCGAGCGGCGCTATGCGAAAGGGCGGCGCTGGATCCAGGTTCGGTACCCGCGAGAAGCGTCCCGCCGCGATAGGCGATCTCGGCGACAATCGCCCGCACGCCGTCGCGCGTGATTGAAGGACGTGGGTGGCTGAAAAATCCAAACTCGGGCGCCGATGCCCGGGCGAAGACCCTATCCGCGCCGATGAAGGTGTTGCGGCCGTCTTGAAGGAATAGGTCGCACAGCGAGAACGTGTCGGAACCGCCCCGGCGCCAGCGTCGTTCGATAAAAAGGCGCTCGCCGCCGATACGCTGCCGGCATGTGAGGGGCGACCACACGCTGCGACCGCCGCAGCGTTGCACGAGCACGTGGGGCCGGTCGCGTGCGGGCGTCGACGCTGTCGTCGGCGCGATGTCGGCGTCACCGTTGGGGCGGTCGAAGTTGAAATAAGCGACTGCCCCAATATGGAATTCCTTTAAATTCAACATGATGTTTAACCTCTCTAGGTATATAGCAAACTATAGGCGACCAAAAAATCACGCCGCGTGATGATAAGGTATCACAAATCTGTCGCGTGTGAACAAAAAAATCGTAAAATGATTTATTAGATTTAATTGTAAATAAAAAAATATATGCTATAATTTATTGAGCTAATTTATTTTATAGGTATCTCCGTGCAACCCACCGCGAACCTTGTCGGCCTCACTTCCTTGGTCGAGTCATTTTCCGTTCGGGGCCAGCCGCTCCCTCCCGAACTTGGCGAACAGGTGCTCCGATGGCTAGACCTATCGCAGAGCCAGGTCGCGTCCCTTCTCGGATTGACGCCGCAAGCAATCTCCAAGGGACTAAAAGATGAGGGCATCGCCTTTCTCTCACAAGATCGCAGGGTGCACCGCCTCTACCAGGCTTTATCGTCCGTGGGCGGTGATCGCTACGCGCTGGTCGCGTTCCGCCTCAAAGAACTGGCCCGCGAAGTCGGTTGGGGGACTCTGGAGGCACTCCAGAACGAATTGGTCCGTCCCGAAGCGCTGTATGCCGAAGCAGATGAATTGTGGATCGTGTCAGACGCGCCCGGTAGCACCATGAACTGGGAGGCATTGCGATCCCAGTTGTTTAAGCCCCACCAGGAGGATCAGCACAAAGTATTCGTGTTCTTCATGCGCACGCTGGAGGCGGCCGAGCGGTGGGCGGAGATCCTTGAGCGCGAACTCATTAAGCCGGCAGTTCGCGACCAAAAGATTAGACCTGACGAAGGTAAAGTGATGGGCGCCCATGTGTTCCTCATAGTCACCAACGCATTGGCGTTTTCGCAGGACTTCGTGGTCGCTAATCCGGGATCGCGCTGTATGGGGATTCTGAGTTCGACGCGGCCTGCAGCGGCCTACCACTGGTTGGGTGCCAGCTATGCAAAGGCTCCGAATCCGTCATTCGATTTCGTACGTCTTGCCCAACATGTCGGACTTGGAATGGCGTCGGTAAAGTCTAATTTCTTCCCCAGTGGCATTCCGCTCAAGCCGGAGGTAATGGACTTCAAGCCTACCTTCATTGACGGACTGATAGCCGTTCGTGGCGAAACCGCAGAGGAAGACTCGACCCCAGCGGGGGAGAAAATGGCGGGCGGTATTTTGGCGACGCCAGCGGCACGTTCGGAACATAGTCTGCAATTCAATAAACGAACGAAATTCTGTCCGGTATTCGTGATGACTTACCGTCGTCGTCCAGGAGAGTCGTTCAACAAGGCTCCTACTAGAATCCTTAAAGTAATCCAGGAAGAGTTCGACCGCCAAGCGAGTGAAGGCGACATTCGCGGGCAACCCCCGTCTTCCTTTTGGTAAGTGGGGCGCTCACCCAAGAATCACAGGGTCAGACACGAATGAATACGCCTTTACGCAAGACGGCATCAGATTGTTCTGAAGAAGCGCCTCGCCCGCTCCGCTTCTTCAAGCCAGAGCATCAGTGATTAAATGTTGATTATATTTAATATAAATCACTAATAAAGCACATTTCTCCTGGCTTAAACTCCTTGAGCGGGTGACGGAAAAAAGAACAAATCCGGTTCCTACTCAGGAGCGATGGATTTGGATTAGATTAGGTTCGCTCCATTGCAGCGGCTTGGGAGTCGTCCTTGCGAACTGAACTTCTGCGGCAACTCGAAGCGCATCTGGGCCGTCCGTCCGGCAGCCTGCCCGCGCTCGAAGCCTTGAGCGACGAGCAGATCGGCGTGCTCGACGCCGCCGTGCAGGCAACCTGTGCGCGCCATCAGCAAGCCCTGGATGCGGCCTACGGGCGGGCGCTGCCCTGGCCTCTGCGCGGCCCGATATTGCGCCTGCTGCGGCGCGGATCATGAGCCGGCTCGCGGCGCAGGCGGAGGTGGTCAAGCTGGCGCATGCGCTGGACGTGCCGGCGGCGACGCTCGAATTTCTGCACGCCGTACCGCCTGGACAGTTGCGCAGCGTGCGCGAGGCGGTCTACGAGCGGCTGTTTGCGCAGGACCAGATCCTGTTCCAGCGCGTGGCGCGCTGGATCCGCTGGCTGCCGGGGTTCCTGGTCTCGTGGTTCGCGACGATGTTCGGCGCCGTGTGCACCGCGCATGTCGTGGGCGAGATGCCGGCGAGACGCGCGGCACGCCTGGCGCAGCGCCTGCCTGCCGCGTTCCTCGCCGAAGTCTGCGTGCATCTTGATCCGCGCCACGCGCGCGAGATCATCGGGCTGCTGCCGCAGGGCTGCATCGTGGCCATCGCGCTGCAGATGATCGTGCACCGCGACTACCAGACGATGGGCCGCTTCGCCGACTTCCTGTCCGACGACGCGATACGCGCGGTGCTGGATCAGGTGGATGACGACGAGATCCTACTGCGCATCGCCTACTTCATGGAGTCCCGCAACCGGCTCGACCACGTCGTGCGCCTGCTGCCGCGCGAGCGCTTGCGCCGCGCGATCCTGCTGGCGCTGGACGAGTCCAGAAACATCCTGGTCGAGGTCATGTCGCTGCTGGCGCATGTCAGTTATGCGCTGCAGCGCGAGTTGGGCGATCTGGCCGCCGAGCAGGACGAGCGCGTGCTGCACCGGATCATTTATGCCGCGCACGAGCACGAGCTTTGGGCGGACCTGCTGCCGGTGATCGCGAATCTGTCTACGCAGAGCCTGCGCAAGGTGGTCAATCTGCCGATCCTGCGCAACGACATCGCGGTGCTCGACGGCATCCTGCTCAGCACGGCGGATCATCAGTTGTGGAGCAGCGTGCTGCCGCTGGTGCAGTTGATGGACGACGGCATGCGGGAATCGGTGGCGCACATCGCCAACGGCCTGTCGCACGCGGAATTGCAGGACGCGGTGGAAGCGACGCTGATGGGCGAACACTGGGGTGTCATGATCGATCTGATGACGCAGATGATGCCGGAGAAGCAGGTTGAAGCGGCGGGCATCATCCGCGGCTATGGTGCGGTGGATGCGGAGTTGTTCGAGCGCGTTCGCCGGCAGGCCACGGGCCGCGGTATGGGATCTGCCTTCGAGCAAGCAGCCGCCTGAACGCGACGCGGCCCTTCATCCCTCACTTCACCCCGGTCAGCCCATCGCGCAGCGGCTTGAGTTCGCGCAGAGCATGTTCGTAGCCGCGCTCGATCAGTTCATCCAGCCGGTTCCAGGCAAACATGCCGATATCCTGCACCGGCATCTGGATGAAGATGTCCGCGCGTTCGATGGCGCTGCGCTGGATCAGCGTGTCGCTGGTCAGCGTCGCGCTGCGCGCGAGAATTTCGCCCAGGCTGGGGCGGCGCAAGGCCTTGCCCAACTTGCGCAGCAGCGCGTCCGGGTCCGGCAGGCCCAGTACAAATCCGGGGCCGGGTGCACGCACCTCGCCGGTGGCGCTGACGCTGCAGGCCAGGGTCGCGCCGCGTTCCAGCCCCTGCATGATGTCCGTGGGCAGGTTGTTGATCACGCCGCCGTCACAGAGCAGATCGCCGTTGTAGGCAACCGGCGGCGCAACGCCGGGAACCGCCATGCTGGTCGCGATCCAGGTTGCGAGCGGGCCGCGATCGTGAACCACCGGATCGCCGGTGGTGAGGTTGGTGGAGATGCAAAAATAGCTGCGCCGCAGTTCCTCGATCTGGCGTTCGCCAAAAATCTGCCGCAGGCGCG
>JBOICL010000213.1:0-9306 GCA_050740055.1 Stenotrophobium sp. | reverse complement strand
CCGCCAGCGCCTGCGCCCCGGCATAAATTGTCATCTTGTTTCAATATCATCGGACCATGCCGCAGCCGCTCATCACGCCGCCCTTCAGCGCCGGTGAATTTCCCGAACTCGATGCGCTGCGCGGCCTGATCCGGCGTGGCGGCAGCCGCCTGCGGAGCGAAGTCCTGTGCGAAGTGACGGTGCGCGACGAGCGCTTGCCGGTGCACTGCCTAGAACTCGGCTCGACTTCGCCCGATGTGCCGGCGGTCGGGTTCTTCGGCGGCGTGCACGGTGTCGAGCGCATCGGCGCGCAGGTGCTGCTGGCCTTCCTGCATTCGCTGATCGAGCGTCTGGACTGGGACGACTCCCTCGCGCACACGCTGGAAAACCTGCGCCTGGTATTCATGCCGCTGGTCAATCCCGGCGGCATGCGCAATCGCACGCGCTGCAATCCCGCAGGGGTGGACCTGATGCGCAATGCGCCGGTGGAAGCGGAAAAGAAAGTGCCGTTCCTGCTCGGCGGTCAGCGTTTTTCGCGCGTGCTGCCTTGGTATCGCGGACGCGTCAACGAGCCGATGCAGCCGGAGGCACAAGCGCTGTGCCGCGTGGTCGAGCAGCGCCTGCTGCCGCATGTCTTCAGCATGTCACTCGACTGCCACTCCGGCTTCGGCACCACCGACAGCATCTGGTTTCCCTACGCCAAGACGCGCCGCCCCGTCGATTGCCTGCCGGAAATTTACGCACTGCGCACGATGTTCCGCAGCACGCATCCCTATCACAGCATCTACATCATCGAACCGCAGGCGCGGCAGTACACGACGCACGGCGACCTTTGGGATTATCTCTACGACCGCTCGCGCGACGAGGCATCGCGGCTGTTCATTCAGCTGACGCTGGAAATGGGTTCGTGGCTTTGGGTGAAGAAAAGCCCGGAACAGGCCTTCAACCTGCTAGGCATGTTCAATCCGGTCGCGCCGCACCGGCACCAGCGCACGCTGCGGCGGCACCTGACATTTTTCGATTTCCTGATCCGCGCCGCCACTTCGCACGCGCGCTGGCGGCCACAGAACGCCGCGCGGCAGGCACTGTTCGAGTCGGCGACCGCATACTGGTATCCGTCAAACCGCCTCAACGGCACGCAGGAACAGCACACCGTCTGAGCAGGCGCAGCTTGATATATTGCGTCTCCGCCATGCGGAGGCTGTGAATGAGAACTGCGTGCCTGCTGTTGCTGCCGAGCCTGCTCGCGGTATATGCAGGAGCGGCCTTTTCCGCGCCGCTGGCATTCGCCCACGTCAATGTCATCGATGCCACCGGCACGCCGCCGCAGCCGGATATGACCGTGGTTGTGGAGGGCAACCGCATCGCGACGCTGGGACCCGGCGCGCAGACCACCGTGCCCAGCGATGCGTATGTCGTGGACGCGGCGGGCGAGTACCTGATTCCCGGCCTGTGGGACATGCACGTACATACCCTGCGCCCGGGCAGGCCGGACACCTGGTTCCCGCTGTTTGTCGCTAACGGCATCACCGGCGTGCGCGACATGGGCGGCGACATGAGCTTCGCCGAGATCCGGCAACTGCACCGCGAAATCGCCGACGGCTCGCGCATCGGGCCGCGCTTCGTCGCACCGGGCCCGATACTGGATGGCCCCGCGCCGGAACTGCCGGATATTTCGCTGGCCATAGCCGACTCAGATGCGGCCGCCGAGGCGGTGATCCGGCTCAAGCGCGAAGGCGCCGACTTCATCAAGGTCTACAACGGCCTGCCGCGCGGCGCCTATTTCACTATCGCTGCCGAGACGCAGCGGCTGGGCATGCCGTTCGCCGGCCATGTGCCGTTTTCGATCACCGCACAAGAGGCGTCGGACGCGGGGCAGCGCAGCATCGAGCACCTGTTCAACCTGCTGTTCGCCTGCTCATCGCGCGAAGACGAGTTGATGCGGCTGAAAGAGGTTGCGCGCAAGGCCCAGGACAGAAATGAGCGCTCGCGCTTGCGCCGCGCCTATCTCACCGGCGTGCTCGACAGCTACAGCCAGAGCAAGGCGCAGGCGCTGTTCGCGCTGTTCGTCAAAAATGACACCTGGCAGGTGCCGACACTGGTTGCTCGTCGCGCGTTTTCGTTTGACAGCACTGAAACCAGCCGCGACAACGAGCCGCTTCAATACCTTCCGCCTTCAGAGCGCAACTGGAACCTGCGTACCGATCCGCGCTATAGCGAAATGACGGCGGAAGACATCGAGATACAGCGCCGCTTCTACCGGCAGGACAAGGCGCTGATCGCACCGATGCTGCTCGCGGGCGTGAAATTCCTGGCCGGCACGGATGTGCCAAATCCACACCTGGTTCCCGGCTTCAGCCTGCACGACGAGCTGGCCCTGCTGGTGAGCGCGGGCCTTACGCCGATGCAGGCCTTGCAGTCCGCCACTATCAACCCGGCGCGGTATCTGGGCCTGCAAGACTCTCTTGGCACTATCGAAAAGGGCAAGCTCGCCGATCTGGTGCTGCTGGAGGCCAATCCGCTGGACGACATCCGCAATACGCGGAAAATCGCAGCGGTGGTGATCGACGGGCGCTATCTGCCGAAAGAAGCACTGCAGAAAATGCTCGCGGATGTCGCCACTGCGGTGAACAAGCCATGAGGCCGCCATTAGCAGAGACAATTCTGCGACTTCGATCACAGACGGTAGTGGGCGCCTTGCCTAGAGTGACGCAGGCGATCACTATTCAGTGCAGGATGGTGTGGTAGTAATCCGCATGAGTGGGATCAAGCCAAGGGAAGTTTCCGGCAACAAAACGGGGAGAAGTGCGATGAAAATTCTGTTACAAACACTGATAGCCGCAAGCATGCTGACCATGACGGCGTCGGCCTACGCGCATGCCGGTGATCAGTACCTTATCAACGAACTGGCTTCCGGCAGCCCTGAAAGCATCCGCGAGGCGGCCAGCGATATTTATGAAAACGGCAATGCCAGTGTTCAAGTGCTCGATGCGCTGGCGGAAGCCCTGCTGGAAAATCTGGACCGGCGTGACAGGAGTTATCTCGACGCCTTGTCGTGGTCATGCAAGGCACTCGGCCGGTCCGGCAACCGGCGCTATTACTCGGCGGTCAAACAGGCGTCTGAGGGAAACCGCAAGCTGAAGAAATATTGCGGCGCGGCTACCGACGATCTGCAATCCGCCGACGGACCGCAGTACACCAAGGGCATGACCACACTGAGCAAGGGCAGTGTGAGTGCAGGCGCGTCGAATGCCGACTCTGACGATGAACCGGCCCATGCCGCCAGATCAGCCCATACGTCTAACGGCCACTACCAGCCGATCAGCGCCGTACAGGTCGGCATGACCCAGAGGGAGGCTTACGCCATCGCCGGGGAACCCACCGCCGAGACCAGCCATATGACCGGCAAGGCGTTCATCCCGTTCAACTTCAAGGGTTCCGATACCTATCGCATCATTGCGCTCTACAAAGGGCAGGGGCGCATCGCGTTCCACAACACGAGCAGCTACAGCAGGACGCTGCGCGTGCTGGAAGTCCAGATCGATCCGAGTGAGGGCGGCTACCCCTAGCCGATCCGGGAAATAAAGCGGGCAGCCTGCGATCTTGGGGCTGCTCGCGATGTACGCCTGCAAGCGGCGCAGGCCGCTGATGTTCCTGTAAGCTGCGCGCGCCATGGCGCTAACATCGACGATTTACAGCTTTTCCATCCAGCTCGCGGACATCGACCGCGGTGTTTACGAGACGCTGGACTTGCGAGTTGCGCGGCATCCATCGGAAACCGCCGAATACATGCTGACGCGCGTGCTGGCCTATTGCCTGGAATACCAGGAAGGCATTGCGTTCACGGAAGGCGTGTCGGCGGTGGATGAACCGGCCGTGCTGGTGCGCGATCTGACCGGCCGCATCACGGCATGGATCGAAGTCGGTGCGCCGGATGCCGAGCGCCTGCACCGCGGCAGCAAGCTGGCCGGGTGCGCTGCCATCTACACGCAGCGCAATCCGACACAGTTGCTGGCGCAGTTCGCGGGCAGGAAAATCCATCGCGCAGCCGAAATCCCGCTATACAGCTTTGGTCACGGTTTCATCCAGACCGCCGCAGAAGCCCTCGACAGGCGCAGCACGGTTTCCATCTCCGTGACCGAGCGCCAACTGTATCTCGACATCAACGGCAAAAATTTCACGACTACCGTGGAACAACTGCGCGTGGAATCGTGATGAACGGTGCCGGGCAGATCGAGCAGGATGTACGGCGCTGGCTGGACCAAGCCGTCATCGGCCTAAACCTCTGTCCCTTTGCGGCCAAGCCCTATCGTGATGGCCAGGTCAGAATCAGCGTCAGCGAGGCGCGCACAGAGGAAGCGCTGCTGAACGATCTTCAGGCAGAACTGGCGCTGCTCGATGGCAAGCCGGCCGCCGAACTGGAAACAACGCTGCTGGCCGTGCCGCGGATGCTGGCCGATTTCGATGCGTACAACCAGTTCCTCAATCTGGTGGATGCGCTGCTCGAAGAATTTGATTGGGCAGGCACCTATCAGGTGGCGAGCTTCCATCCGCATTACCAGTTCGCCGGCACGCAGCTCGATGCGGCTGAGAACCTGACCAACCGCTCGCCCTGCCCGATCCTGCATCTCCTGCGTGAAGCCAGCCTGGACGCAGCGCTGGAAAGCTATCAGGCGCCAGAACAGATACCGGAGAGAAACATCCGTAAAGTCGAGAGCCTGAGTCTCGCCGAGCGGCGCAAGCTTTTTCCTTACCTGTTTACCGGCTGATCCTTGAAGGAGATTGGAACATGGCAAAACCCAACTATCAGTTCGAGAAGCGTCAGAAAGAACTGGCCAAGAAGAAACAGAAGGAGGAGAAGCGGCTGCGCAAGCAGGAAAAGCCGGCGGCTGACGCTGCGCCTGATGTCACGCCCGAGCTTCCCGCAGAATAGAGACATCGCGCAAAAACAGGCCGGGTTGAAGCCGGCCTGTTTTTTATCGGAGCAAGCAGCAATGCTTCAATGCTTCGTCTTCTCCACAGGCAGCGTCAGCCCGCGCTTCTCCAGCAGCGGCCCGATCTCAGGCCCCTGCCCGTAGAAATCCTGGAACAGCGTCGCGGAATCCACGCTGCCGCCTCTCGACAGCACCTTCGCGCGCAGGAAGTCGCCGTTGGTGCGATTGAGCCCGCCATGCGTGAGCATCCAGTGGCGCGTGTCGGAGGCCAGCACGTCGGTCCACAGATAGGCGTAGTAGCTGGCGTCGTAGCCAAGTGAGAACGCATGCAGGAAATACGGGGTGTGGTAGCGCGGCGGCACCAGCGGGTAATCCATGCCGTCCTGCTTCAGCGCTGCGGCTTCAAACGCCATCACATCCTTGGCCTCCGGCGTCTTGCCGGGTGAAAGCTGATACCAAGCCTGGTCGAGCATCGCGGCGGCGAGATATTCGGTCGTGGCAAAGCCTTCGTTGAAAGTGCGCGCGGCCATGACCTTGTCCATCAGCGCCTGCGGCATCGCCTCGCCGGTCTTGTAATGGCGCGCGTAGTGCGCGAACACCGCCGGGTAGCTGGCCCACATCTCGTTGAACTGCGAGGGATACTCCACGAAGTCCGCCGGCACGCTGGTGCCGGAGAAATACGGGTATTCCACATTCGAGAACAGCCCGTGCAGCGCGTGGCCGAACTCGTGGAACATCGTGGTCACTTCGTCGAAGGTCAGCAGCGCCGGCTGGCCTTCGGGCGGCTCCGGAATATTGAGATGGTTGGTGACCACCGACGGCATATTCAGCAGCCGCGACTGGTTCACATAGCTGTTCATCCACGCGCCACCCTGCTTGTTGTCGCGCGCGAAGTAGTCGCAGATGATCAGGCCCAGCGGCGAACTGTCGGCGTTGAAAATCTCGAACACGCGCACGCCTTTGCGGTACACCGGCAGGTCGGTGCGCTCCTTGAACGTCAGTCCATAGAGTTCGTGCGCGGCGTAGAACACGCCGTCCTGCAGCACGTGGTTCAGCTCGAAGTAAGGTTTCACTTCGGCTTCGTCGTAGGAATATTTCGCCTTACGCACCTGCTGCGAATAAAAATCCCAGTCCCAGGGCTGGAGCCTGAACGGCTTGGTGTGGTTCGCTTTGGCCTGCTCATCTGCCAGCTTCTGCATGTCGGCCGCCTCGTGTTTCGCCTTCTCCACCGCGGGCTTTGCGATTTCGCTCAGGATTTTGTTGACGGCCGCCGTGGTATGGGCGTTCTCGTCGGCCAGCACGTAGGCCGCGTGATTGGGATAACCGAGCAGTACGGCACGCTCGGCGCGGAGTTTCACGATCTGCGCCACGACGCCGGTATTGTCGCCGACGCCGTCATCGGCGCGGCTCATCGACGCCTTGTAGACGCGCTCGCGCAGGGCGCGGTTTTTCATCTGCGCCAGCACCGGCTGATCGGTAGTGTTCTGAAGCGCGATCACCCATTTGCCGGGGAGCTTGCGCACCTTGGCCGCTTCGGCGGCTGCGGCAATCTGCTGCTCGGACAGCCCATCCAGTTGCGACACGTCATCCACTACCACGGCACCCGCGTTGCCGGCCTTGAGCACGTTCTGCTGGAACTGCGTGCCCAAGGTTGCGATCTGCTCGTTGAGTTGCCGCAGCTTGGCCTTGCCGGTGTCCGGCAACTCAGCTCCCGCACGCACGAACTGCGTGTGGTAACGCTCGACCAAGCGCAGGGACTCCGCGTCGAGGTTCAAGCTAGCGCGTTCGTCGTACAGCGTCTTCACGCGCGCGAACAGGGCTGGATCGAGGAAGATCGCGTCCGTGTGCGCAGCCAGCTTTGGCGCCATCTCGGTTTGCACCTTGTCCATCTCGGCATCGGTGTTGGCGGAAGTCAGGTCGGAAAACACGGCTGAAACGCGGTTCAGCATCTGCCCGGATTTCTCCATCGCCACGATGGTGTTGTCGAAAGTCGGCGCCGCCGCGTTATGCGCGATCGCGTCGATTTCCCGGCGCTGCTCCGCCATGCCTTCCACGAAGGCCGGCTCGTAATCGGCGTCGGTGATCCTGTCGAACGGTGGCATCTGGAACGGCAGCGTGCTCGCTGTGGCGAAGGGATTGTCTCGCGTGGCCGTCAGCGGCGCCGGCGTCGCGCTGCCTGCGGGTTTGACATCAGTCTGTGCACAAGCGGCCAGCAGCAGGCTGGCGGTACACGCAAACAGCTTTGAAGATTTCATGGTGCTCCCTGGTTCCTGAACCGGAAAAATGACTGCGGGAGTATGCCGACGCCAGGCCTGCAAAGCGCAGGGGAAAACACTCAAGGCGATACTGGTTTTGCTTTGGGGCAGCGTCAACCGCCCGCGACACGGTATTTTTGCGTAGCAAAAACGGGCGCGGGAGCGGGCGGCGGGGTGTCGACCTTCGCGCTGGTCGCGGGCTTCGGGTGACTCCCGGCTTCGCCCCGGCCAAGCCTCGCGGCTTGGCGTTCGCCAGCATGGACTGCCACTGGCAATCCATGAAATCCTGGCTCACCCCATTGCCCTTCGGGCAAGCACCGTGTCGGCGCCCGCTCTCTTGGCACGAGTGCGCATTAGTGTTTTATTATAATGTATTAATTATAATTATTTATATATTACATAACAGTTACCGTTGTGAATGTGCCAGAGCGGGTGACAGCAAGCGACATCGAATCCTCTAAATCGCGAGCCACAGGAATGCGAAAAAGGTGCTGTTGTCGTGCGCGGATCGCCCGCTGCCATCGTAGTTCCGGCTGCCACCATTGAACTCCGTATACCCGACGTACTGCAGGCCGAGGCGGACGTTGAGAAACGGGCGCCATAGCGAACCGGTTTTGCCGAATGGCACGAATTCGAGCTGCGCGACGTAGCCGCGCGAATCGGGGTTGCCGTTGGCGCTGCCGCTAATTGGATTCGGCGCGAAGGCCACGTTGTCGGCACCGCCATTGATCCAGAACGGGCCGCCGCTCAGCGACCAAGTCTGGCGGTATACATAACCGGCGTTGAGGCGCAGCGTATTGATCTGGTTCGACGCCGCCGAGGCATTTCCTTGCGCAACGCTCGCGCGCAGTTGTTGTATTTCGTGAATGTAAGTGAGATTCGCGTTGAAGCTGTGCGCCGTGTTGTTGCTGAACTGCCAGGTCGCGTCGTAACCGAGATCGGTGTAGCGGTTTTCTCCGGCGCTGCCGTCTCCGCCCGGCAGCATGCGCGCGCTCAGGCCGAACAGTCCCAGCGAAGCGTAATGCGAGCCGGATTGCTTCTGTACAGCGGCGCGCCAGTAGGGCGAAATACCCTGCAGGGTGTTGGCGCCCGGCGCGGCGACACCAAGCCGGGTCTGCAAGGCATTGGGCAGCATGCGGTAGCCGCCCAGTTCCAGATACACCAGATCGTCAAGCATCATGTACCCGCTCAGCCCGTAAACTTTCTGCGCAAGCGCGCCCTGGATCACGGGCGCCGCCGCGGGAGCTGGCGCGAGCACCGAAGAGGCGAACGGGTAAGCCCAGGCCGGCGTCGAATTCCACAGATCCTGCACGGTCGGATTGTTGTTCAGCGAAACGCCATAGACCGTTTTTGCCGAACCGATCATGCCTTGGTCTGCATAACGAACATCGAGGTTATCCCAGTGATACTGGTGCGCGATGCCGTCGTAGGTGGCCTGGATGAAGGCGCCGGTATTTCCCGCGATCTTGCCTGCGTAGAAAACGCTGGTCTGGTCCACTGCGTTATTGTCGTTCGTCTTGTAGCTGGGCGCTGCGCCACCCGGTTGATCTGCCTTAGTGCGGGAGAACGTGGTCAGCAGCATCGCGGCCAGCGGAATGGCATCGGCATTGCCCGTATCCAAGAGATAACCATTGAGCTTGAACTCCTGCCCGACCGGCGTGAGCTGCGGGCCGAACGCGGTGGTATGACAGGCCGCGCAGGCAAAACCGGTCTGCGTTGCGAAGCTGGGAAGCGCAAGGACCGTTCGCGGCGCCATGCCGCCCATTGCGGTCAGCGCACAGATCAGCAGCGCTCGTAAATTCAGGGGCACGTTTTCCTCCTTTGCTGAAACGGCTTGAGAACTGCGACAGGCAGGGCATTATTGAATCGGCCATTAATCTCTTGAATAACGCTTGCATGGCTGTGTTTGCGTCATCTCTCAATCATGGCCGCGCATGGCCGATTCAATAACACAGAGCATTGTTTTGATTATTGATCCGGCCACATCGGATGCTATTTAGAGCAGCCGCGCTTCGATCACCCCACAGTCTGTTTTCAAGATGATTGTGGCCGGATCAATAATCACCGCTCTTGCTGAGCATGTATTGGATGGCCGCCTTGAGATCCTGATCGGTCAGCTTCGACTGCCCGCCGCGCGG
>JBOICL010000212.1:0-2380 GCA_050740055.1 Stenotrophobium sp. | reverse complement strand
GGGCGGTGCTATGCCCTTGAGGTAATAGGCGGCCATCGCCATCGGCGGGGTGTTGAACGAGGTCTGGATGTTGAGCGCCACCAGGATGCCGAACACGATCGGATTGACGTGGAAGTATGGCAGCAATGGCAGGAAGATCGGCACGAAAATGATGATGATCTCGGTCCATTCCAGCGGACAGCCAAGCAGGAAGATGATGAACTGGGTCAGCAGCAGAAATTCGACCCGGTTCATGTGCAGGTCCTTGATCAGGTCCTCCACCAGATTTTGCCCGCCGAGATAGGCGAACACGGACGCGAAGGTCCAGGAGCCGATGAAGAGATAGGTGACCATCGCCGAGGTGCGCGCGGTCAAATAGACGGCCTCTTTCAAGCGTTGGAAATCGAGCTCACGATACATGGCCGCCAATGCGATGCTGCCAAAGGAGCCCACGGCCGCGGCTTCAGTCGGCGTTGCCAGCCCCATGAGGATGGCGCCGAGCACCGACATGATCAGCACCGCCAATGGAAAGAAGGAGGTCAGCAACGCCGTGACAACCTCGAGGAAAGGGACCTTGGCCTGATCCTCCGGCAGCGACGGCGCCAGTTTCGGATTGAGCATCACGCGGATGATGACGTAAGCGATGTAGAAACCGGCCAGAATGAACCCGGGGACAAAGGCGCCGGCATATAGCTTGACAACGGATTCAGCGGAGGTGGCTGCGTACAGGATCAGCAGAATGCTGGGCGGGATCATGATGCCGAGACAGCCGCCGGCGCAAATCACACCGGCCGCGAGCTTGGTGTCATAGCCGGCCTTGAGCATGGCGGGGAACGCCAGCAGACCCATGAGGGTCACCACGGCGCCGACGATGCCGACCGCGGTGGCAAACAGCGCGCAGGTGATCAGCGTCGCCACCGCCATCGAGCCGGGCACGCGCCGAGCAGCGATCTGAATGCTGTAGAACAGGCGGTCGAGAATATTCGCCCGTTCGATCAAATAACCCATGAACAAGAATAACGGCACCGCGGTCAGCGTATCGTTGCTCAGAATACTGAAGGTGTTCTGAACCAGCAGATCGAAGATGCGGTTTTGGAAGATGTGATGGATCTGATCCGGCGTCGCATAGGCGAAATAGCCGAAGAACACGCCCATGCCCATGAGGGTGAAAACGATTGGGAAGCCGAGCAGTATGGTGAGGATGAACAGGCTGATCATCACCAGGCCCATTGCACCGCCGCTCATGACGTCTGCTCCTTGCCGGCGGGGGTATGCGAGCCGGTTTGCGCCTCGCGCTCCGCCGCAAATTCACGCTCGTGCCGAATTGCAGTTTCCATCTCTTCGATGTCTTGGGCGCGCTGCGGCCAAGCGCCGGTGCGCAGGCAGATGATGCAGCGGAAGACTTCGGCCAGGCCCTGCGCCAGTAACGTCGCGCCAGCGACCGGAATCAATGTCTTGAGCGGGAAAATCGGGATGTCGGAGGGACTGTAGACGCTGACTTCCTGATAGCGCCATGACTCTCCGGCGTAGCGGTAACCGGCCAAGGTCAAGGCAAAGACGCCGGGGAAGAAGAAAATAATGAACAGCAGCAGGTCGATGGCTGCCTGGGTTCTCGGCTTCCACAGCCGATAGACCACGTCGCCGCGCACATGGGCATTGCGCGAGAGTGTGTAGGCACCCGCCATGATGAACAGGGCGCCGTACATGTTGTAGGAAAGGTCATAGTTCCAGACGGTGGGATCGTTCAACACGTAGCGGACGAAGACCTCATAGCTGGTCCCGAACGTCATGATCAGGATGTACCAGCCGAAGGCCTTACCGATCGCAGTGTTGATGCGATCGATGAACCCAATATAGGCGATCATGGCAAATTACCCGTGTCCCCACGTCGTCAAAACAACAGGCGGGGACGGCGAAACGCCGCCGTCCCCACACGTGCCCGTGTTGCCCCCGGAGATGGCACACCGGCCTAAAAGCCGAGCGGCTGTTCCTTGCCGTAATAGTGGTCGTAGGCGAGCTTGGTATCGGCTGCATTGAGCAGATTATAGTAGGAAACGTCCTTCGCCCAAGCTTTCTGGTTTTCGTTGATTCTCTTGAACAACTCGTTACTGGAACTGTATTGCGCAACCACCTTGTCCCAGGCGTCGAGCTGAGCTTTCAGGATGGACTCCGAAGTGCGATTCACGTGCACACCATCCTTGTGGATCAGCTTCTGTAGGTCTTTTCCATACTGGGGAAGCGCCATCCACAGATTAGCCGACGACGCAGCCGCGACGGCATGCGTCAACATGGCCTGTTGCTCCTTGGCCAGTGAATCGAACTTGGTCTTGTTAAACTCGATCTCCAGGCATTCGTTGGCCTGATGATAGGAACTCATCATGTAGTACTTGGCCACGTCCTG
>JBOICL010000211.1:0-2168 GCA_050740055.1 Stenotrophobium sp. | reverse complement strand
ACCCAGCCCATCGCGGTCTGCACGATGGGATAGCGGCAGCCGAGTAACTGCGTCAGAGGTGTGCTAATAGAATTCATGCGAGCTTGCCGATCTCCGATTTAATTCGATCGACAACATTGTGTTTTCGATATGTCCAACTAAATTGCGACGCATGAGCGACTCTTACGACTAAAGAATTTCCAACTGCGCCGCGCAACCGAACACGAGCCGATTCGTATACAACCTGTCTTACACCTTCATCGCGAACTACTGAGGTCAGTGCTGCGATATTTTCACTGAACGCATGTGCAAACAAAGTAATATCGCCGCTCGTAAGAATGATTAGCCTTGGACTAACCAGTGAAATTATCTCTGCGAGGAACGACGCGGCTTCCACCTTAGCCGACTTTATATTTATAGCAGTAGCTTTAGCAGAACGCCGGAATGCCAAGTTACTTTTTACAACTCGTTGTCGTATTGCTTCCTGATTATTATCAAGCAGCGGGATTAATAATTTCTTTAAGCCCGTATTTTCTGTCCAGTCGCAATCCAGAAGATCGCATTCGTCATTTTCGTAATAAGTTGCAGATGCCGCAGCATCAACACCTTTTTTTGTATTACGCGTTCCGTCTGGACTCACTTCCAATGGATTCCCGCCCGGATTAATCCCCAACACCAAAATTTCCGCTGGTCGGACTAACCCGTAGAAAATTTTGTATTGAGATCGATTGTCTAGTTTGCTCTCAAACTTATATCTCTCTTCGAGATCGCGCATGAACGTAACGCTTTCATTGTTATTCATCTAACAATTCGCCCATTCATTTCTTCACGATCACGGACGAACCGTGCCCGAACAAGCCCTGGTTGGCGGTGATACCGACCTTGGCGTTAATAACCTGGCGTTCGCCGGCCTGACCGCGCAACTGCCAAGTCAGTTCGCAAACCTGTGCCAGCGCCTGCGCCGGCACTGCCTCACCGAAGCAGGCCAGACCACCTGAAGTATTGATCGGCAAACGGCCGCCGATTTTTGTGACGCCCTCGCGCACCAGCCTGGCGGCGTCGCCGCGTGCGCAGAGTTGCAGATCTTCCATCCAGTCCATTTCCAGCGCGGTCGACAGATCGTAGACCTCGGCAAGGCTGATATCTTTGGGGTCGATGCCGGCTTCTTCGTAAGCCTTGCGCGGCAGCGCAGCACGGAAACTCTGCGCAGGAACAGCGACTGCGGAGTCGGTCGCGATGTCCGGCATCTCGACGATCTCGGAGGCAAACGTCGGCGTCACCGTCGAGATCGCGGCGATGCGCGGCGCGCTGGCCTTGCCGATCTTCTTCGCGTAATCGAGGCTGGAGACGATGATGGCGGCAGCGCCATCCGAGGTCGCGCAGATGTCCATCAGGCGCAGCGGATCAGCGACAATCGCCGAGACGGCGACATCCGCCGCGGTGAATTTCTTGCGATAGCGCGCGTTGATGTTGGTAAAGCCGTGTTCGGCGTTCTTGACCTTGACCCGCGCAAAATCCGCCTGCGTGTCGCCGTACATTTCCATGCGGCGGCGCGCATAGAGCGCGAAGTAGGTCGGGTTGGTGATGCCGAGACGAAAGCGCACCCAATCCGGGTCGTCCGGGCGCTCGCCGGGCTGCGGCTTGAGAAACCCTTTGGGTGTCGTGTCAGCGCCGATCACCAGCGCGACTTCACACTCGCCGGACAAAATCTTGGAGCGCGCGGCGGCCAGCGCCTGCGAACCGGAGGCGCAGGCGGCATAACTGGTATTGACCTGCGCGCCCTGCCAGCCCAGCGCCTGCGCGAAGGCCGCGCCCGCAACCTGACCGGGATAGCCGTTGCGGATGGTGGCGGCACCGGAGACGAACTGCACGTCGCGCCAGTTCACGCCGGCATCGGCCAGCGCGGCGCGTGCAGCGACGACGCCGTACTCGACAAAATTGCGGCCCCACTTGCCCCAGGGGTGCATCCCGACGCCGAGGATGGCGATGTCTTTGTTCGTACTCATTGGGACGCCACCGGCTTCCACTTCCACGTCAGCTTGCCGTCGGCGAGCGGTTCCAGCGCCAGTTCCATCGTCATGCCCGCCTTGAGCGATTCGACGCCAACGCCGGTGACGACCTGGCCCAGCACAATCATTTTTTCTTTCGCCAGTGTCACCGCTGCGATGGCAAATGGCTTGAACGCATCC
>JBOICL010000210.1:0-1196 GCA_050740055.1 Stenotrophobium sp. | reverse complement strand
GCCCCAGGAGGCGTCGGGGACGCCGGTGGTCTTTTGAGCATTGTTCTGGTCGATGGAATAAGTGAAGCCTGCGACGCCGGTGCCGGTATCGCCTACTGCCGTGATGGTGTACCCAGTGGCAGTAGGTGTAGCCGTGCAGGAAACGGTAAAAAGTTTGTCGTCGGCAGCGGTCGAGCAGGGCGGCGTAAACGTTCCAGTTGCGACATAGGTACGATTGTCTTGAAAGTATTGCTCCATCTGCACGCGGGCGCTGGAGAGCCCGTTGACGCCGGCGACCAGTTGACCGCGAATCACATAATCCCGATAAGAGGGAATGGCAATAGCAGTCAAAATACCGATGATCGCAATAGCGATGACCAGTTCCATCAAAGTGAACCCGCGATTCATGTCTTGAGTCATATTCCTCCGCACTGATCTGCTCGTTCTGTTTCATAGCTGGTTGTGTTTGGCAGACTAGTCTTGCCGAACTTGTGCAGGCGCGTATAGACAAAACATACCGTTCATCCGCAAGACTGCGGCACTCGTCGGCTGGATTGTTAACTTTTGTTAAGAGCATGGGATAAAGCTCCCATGCACAAGTCCTCCGCCGGCTTCAGCCTGATCGAACTGATAGTGACCACGACACTCGTGGGCATTCTTGCCGCCCTGGCAACTCCCAGCTTTATCAATACGCTGCGCAACAATCGTCTGGCGGCTTATACCAATGAATTCACCACCGCGCTGACGCTGGCGCGTACGGAGTCGGTGAAACGCAACGTGATCGTGGGCGTATGCCGCAGTGCCAGCGCCACGAGCAAAAAACCCTCCTGCGATAGCGGTTCCGGCAACGGCGGCTGGGAAAACGGCTGGCTGGTGTTCGCCGATCTCAATGGCAGTAAATCGTTTGATGACGGCGATGCGATTCTGTACCGGCGCGGTGCGCTGACAGGCGGGGTGACAGTTATTGCCAACGGTAATATCACTAACCGACTTATCTTCACTTCACGCGGCATCCTTTCACCCGACTCTTTCGGTTCAATCAAGCTCGACGATAACTACGGTGGCCTGCGCGTTATCTGCATGACAATCACTGGACGGGCGCGGCTGGCACCTGGTGGTGTGACGGAATGCTGATGATCATGCGTCGGCGCTCAAACGACGGCTTTACCTTGGTTGAAGTTATGGTCGCGTTGCTGGTGCTGACGTTCGGTCTGCTC
>JBOICL010000209.1:0-7600 GCA_050740055.1 Stenotrophobium sp. | reverse complement strand
AGTCGCGTATCCTGATCGACTCTGCGCGGCTGCTGACCTTGAAAGCCGCATACATGATGGACACCGTCGGCAACAAGGTCGCGGCCAAGGAGATCGCGATGATCAAGGTCGCCGCGCCGAACATGGCGTTGCAGGTGATCGACTGGGCGATCCAGGTTCACGGTGCCGGCGGCGTCACCGACGAGTTCGGTCTGTCCTATGCCTGGGCGCAGGCGCGCACGCTGCGTCTGGCCGACGGTCCCGACGAGGTGCATCGCAACCAGATCGGCAAGATGGAACTGGCGCGCTACGTCACCGCCGACGCGATGAAGGCTTACAGCGCCGGCCGCAAGTGATCGCCAGCGCGCTCGACAGTCTGCTGAATGCTGGCGCCGAAGCGCCGCGGGCCGGGTGGCCGCAGGGCACGCGGCTGCTGGCGACGCGCCGCGGCCAGCTCCGCGTCCATGACAGTGGCGGGCAGGGGCCGGTGGTGCTGATGGTGCCGGACGGCCCCAACGTCATCGAGCATCACCTGCCGGTGATCGCGCTGCTCTCGCCGCACGCGCGCGTGATCTGTTTCGACATGCCGGGCTTCGGTTTTTCGCGGCCTGCGCCAGGCTACGACCATGGCCTGCAAGCCGGTGCCGGGACCGTGCTGGCGGTGATGGACGCGCTGGACGTGAAGGAAGCGGCGCTGCATTTCAGCTGCGCCAATGGTTTTTACGCGCTCGCTGCGGCACGGCTGGCGCCGCAGCGCATCCGCCGCTTGCTGCTATGCCAGACACCGGCACTGGAGAGCATGAGCGGCTGGGTGCAGCGCGTGGTGCCGTGGCCGATCCGCACGCCGGTGCTGGGACAGGCGCTGATGCGTGCCACGCGCCGCCGCGTCGCGCATGGCTGGTACGCCGCGTCGCTGCCGGACAAGGACAGCCGCGCACCGTTCCGCGCCATCGCCGACCAGGCGCTCGCGCATGGCGGCTGCTTTTGCCTCGCGGGCGTGGTGCAGGGACTGACGCGCGCACAGCAGCGCGACCTTGAAGGCGTGCGCCAGCCAGTGACGCTGCTGTGGGGCGACGCCGACAAGAGTCATCGCCACACCAAGGCCGAGTCCCTGCAGACGCTGGTGCCGCAGGCCCGCGTCCAACATTTTCCCGGCTGCGGCCATTTCCCCGATCTTGAGCGGCCGCAGCAGTACGCCGACATCGCGCTGGCCGCGCTTTCTGCCTGATTCATCCTCACCACGGAGTCCGACCATGAATACCCACATCAACCATCAGTTCCGCCTCGCCGCACGCCCGGTTGGTCTGCCCAAGCGCAGCGACTGGAACGTCACCGAGGAAAAAATCGGCGAGCCAGCCGAGGGCCAGTTCCTGGTGAAAATCCAGTACCTGTCGTTGGACCCGGCGATGCGTGGCTGGATGAACGAAGGCAAGTCGTACATCCTGCCGGTGGGCATCGGCGAAGTGATGCGCGCCGGCGCGGTCGGCAAGGTCATCGCCAGCAAGCATCCGAAATTCGCGGTTGGCGAGCACGTCGTCGGCACTTTCGGCGTGCAGGAATACGCGCTGTCCGACGGCAAGGGTGTGAACAAGGTCGATCCCAAACTCGCGCCGCTGCCGGTCTACCTCGGCACGCTGGGCATGCCGGGCATGACCGCCTACTTTGGCCTGCTCGACGTGGGTGCGCTGAAATCCGGTGACACTGTTGTGGTATCGGGCGCGGCCGGCGCGGTTGGCACCGTGGTCGGCCAGATCGCAAAGATCAAGGGCTGCCGCGTGGTCGGTATCGCGGGCGGCGCCGACAAGTGCGCGTGGATCGTGAAGGAGCTGGGCTTCGATGCCGCCGTCGACTACAAGGCCGGCGACCTCAAGAAGTCGCTGCGCGAGCACTGCCCCAAGGGCATCGATGTGTATTTCGACAATGTCGGTGGTGACATCCTCGACGCCGCGCTGACCCAGCTCGCGCGCGGCGCGCGCATCGTCATCTGCGGCGCCATCTCGCAATACAACAACACCGCGCCGGTGAAGGGCCCGAGCAACTACCTGTCGCTGCTGGTCAACCGCGCCAGCATGAAGGGCATGGTGGTGTTCGACTACGCCGATCGCTACGCCGAAGGCGCGCGCGAGATGGCGGGCTGGATGATGGCCGGCAAGCTCAAGTCGCGCGAGGACATCGTCGAAGGTTTGAACACTTTCCCCGATGCGCTGCTCAAGCTGTTCAAGGGCGAGAATACCGGCAAGCTGGTGCTCAAGGTCGCAGCCGATTGAGCGATCTTTTTTGCGACCGATGGCAGCCAGTCGCCCGCGCGAGACGCAGAAAAACTGACAGGGAGTTTTGGAATGGCTACTACGTCCGCGGAGCTGCAAGCACCGTCCCTGGCGTTGCTGCTCGCCGAGCCGGGAAGGGCGCTGGCGGAGTTTGGTCTGCTGGTGCCGGGGCTTCCGCTGCTGTGTGCGGCAAAACGCGGGGACGGACATCCGGTGTTGGTGCTGCCGGGAATGGCGGCCGGTGATAGTTCGACCTTGCCCCTGCGCGGCTTTCTCAAAAAGAAGGGCTATGCCGTCTACGGATGGGAGCAGGGGCGAAACAACGGCTCGGAGAAACTGATTGAGCCGCTGCAGCAGCGGCTGGCTCTGCTGCGTCGGCGCCATGGCGCAAAAGTGAGCCTGATCGGCTGGAGTCTTGGCGGCATCTACGCGCGTGAGCTGGCAAAGCTGGCACCCCAGGATGTGCGTTGTGTCATCACCCTGGGCAGTCCATTCAAAGGGCCGTACCGGGCATCCAATGTTTGGCGTGTCTATGAATTTCTCAGCGGCAGGAAAGGCAGCGACGAGTCCAGCCAGCGCTTTGCTCAGCCTCCTCCGGTGCCGGCCACGGCCATATTCAGCCGCAGCGACGGCATTGTCGCCTGGCAGCGCTGCACTGAAGTCCCCGGGGCCGCCGCAGAAAGCGTTGAGGTCGATGGCAGCCATTCCGGCTTGGGCCACAATGCACTGGCGCTGTATGTGATGGCTGACCGCCTCGCCGAACCCGATGGCGATTGGCATCCGTTCAGGCCGGGTGGTGCGCTGCGTTTTCTGTATCGCAATCCCTGGCGCGGACAGACACATCGCAATGCGCAGCAATAGCGTAGGTAACAGGAGGGCAAGTCATGCAACAGCTCAGCGGTATGGATGCCAGCTTCCTCAATATCGAAAGCAACGCATGTCCGATGCACGTCGGCGGCCTCGTGATTCTCGAGGCGCCGAAGGCCAAGTCTGAAGACGGCGGCTTCAGCCAGATCTTCAAGCACGTGGAGAGCCGCCTTGACCTGATACCGCCACTGCGCCGGCGCGTCCTGACTGCGCCGCTGGACCTCGACCATCCGTATTGGATCGAAGATCCGGATTTCGATCTGGTGCACCACGTCAAGCACCGCGCGCTGCCCAGTCCGGGCGACGAGCGCAAGTTGGCCGAACTGGTGTGCGAACTGGCCAGTACCCGCCTCGACCGCAATCTGCCGCTGTGGGAGATCAATTACGTCGAAGGGCTCAAGGGCGGCCGCGTCGCTGCGATCACGAAGATGCATCATGCCGCGATCGACGGTGTCTCCGGTGCAGAAATCCTGGGAAATTTTATGGACACCCGGCCCGAAGGGCGGGAGATCACGCCACCGGCAAAGCCTTGGCAGCCCGACCGGATTCCATCGCTGGTGCAGCTGTCAAACATGACCGCACGTTCGCTGGTGAGGCGTCCGCGTGCGGCCCTGCGCTTGATCCGCGAGACCTGGCCGATCCTGCTGTCTTCGGGCCGCGATGTTCTTGAGCGGCGCAAGCTGCTGCGCAGCGGCAAGGCGAAAGGCGACCTGGTCGCCATGGCTCCGCGTACGCGCTTCAACCAGCAGATCAAGGCGCGGCGTTCCTTCGCTACTGGTTCACTGCCGCTAGACAAGATCAAGGCGGTGAAGAATGCTTTTGGCAGCACAGTGAACGATGTCGTGATGGCGGTCTGCGCGGAAGCGCTGCGGCGTTATCTGGAAGAGAAAAATGAGTTGCCGACCAAGCCGCTGATTGCCGGCATTCCCATGTCCACGCGCACCGAAGAACAGAAGGGCACCGCGGGTAATCGCGTGGCGTTCCTGCGTTCCTCCCTGCACACGGACGAGACGGATGCCGTCGAGCGGCTGAAGAAAATCAGCCAGGATATGGCGCAGGCCAAAGACCGTATGCGCGCGGTGCCGGCCAGCCTGCTGGGCGACTGGGCCGATTTGCCCGCGCCGGCCTTGATGGCACAGGCGGCGCGCCTGTACGAGAACTTCGGCATCCAGGACTATCACTCGCCCGCTTTCAATGTCGTGATTTCCAACGTGCCGGGTCCGCCAGTGCCGCTTTACTTCGCCGGCTTGAAGGTGCTGTCCAACTTTCCGGTCAGCATTCCATTTCACGGCGCCGGCTTCAACATCACCCTGATGAGCTACTGCGGCAAGCTCGATTACGGGCTGACTGCGGATTACGACAGTGTTCCGGACGTCGAGCACTTTGCCGACCTCATGGCCGCAGCGCTGGAGACCTTGGTCAAGCGCGCCGCGAAAGCTACGTAGTTATCGGCCGGATGCCGCCCGTTCTCCTTCGACGTGCTTAAGCATTCGTTTTTATTTACTGAATTATTTTAATAATAGTCAATATCTAAAAACTATTTCTCCTACGATAAAGCACAGAGCGGGTGACGCTGCGCTTCAAGCGGCCTGCGTCTCCGTGAGCAGCAGATCGCTGAACAGCCCCAGGTGGTGATCGGCATCGCCGAAGCTGAGGTTGATCAGGGTCAGGCGCTTGAAGTAGTGGCTGACGCTGAGCTCGTCGGTAACGCCGATGCCACCGTGCAGCTGCACCGCCTGCTGGCCGACGTAGCGCGCGGCGCGGCCGACCAGCGACTTGGCGGCAGACAGCGCACGGCGGCGTTCGCGCGCATCCGGTAGGTCAACTTTCGCGGCGGCGAGGTAGGCCATCGAGCGCGCCTGCTCGGTGTGCATGAGCATGTCGGCCATGCGGTGCTGCAGCGCCTGGAAGCTGCCGATAGGCACGCCGAACTGCTTGCGCGTCTTGAGATAGCTGCCGGTGAGCTGCAGCAGCGTGTCCATGATGCCGACGGCCTCGGCACACAGCGCCGCGATCGCGCGGTCCTGCGCCAGTTCCAGCAGCGGCAGCGCGGCGCCCGCAGTGCCGAGCAGGCTGTCCGCGCCCAGCGTCACGCGGTCGAGCCGTAGCTCGGCGGCACGTTGGCCATCCTGCGTGGTATAGCCGTGGAGCGACACGCCTGCGGTTTTGGGATCGACCAGAAACAGCGACACGCCGGTCGCGTCGCGCTCGCCGCCGGCGGTGCGCGCGGAGACGATCAGCCGGTCCGCGCTGGCGCCATGCAACAACACAGTCTTGGAGCCGTCGAGGACGTAGCCGCCACCCGCAGCGGCGGCGCGCGTGGTGACGTGGTTCAGTTCGTAGCGCGCGCCGGACTCGTAGTGCGCCAGTGCCAGCAGCAACTCGCCGCTGACAAGTTTGGGCAGCAGTTGCGTCTGCTGTGCCGCCGTTCCAGCCTGCGCGACCAGCTGCGCGCCGATCACCACGGTGCTCAGGTAAGGCTCCACCACCAGGCCGCGGCCGAACATCTCCATCACCGCCAGCGTATCGACCGCGTTGCCGCCCAGGCCGCCGTGCTGCTCAGGAACGCCCAGCGCGAGCAGGCCCATGTCGGCGAACTGCCGCCAGACTTCGCGGCTCCAACCCTCGGCCGAGCGCAGGATCGCGCGGCGACGTTCGAAGCCGTATTCCTTCTGGATGTAGCGCGCGAGGCTGTCGCGCAACTGCTGCTGTTCTTCTGAGTAGTTGAAGTTCATGGCTGTGCCTCAGAGGCCGAGCATCATGCGCGCGATGATGTTGCGCTGGATTTCGTCCGAACCGGCGTAGATCGACGCCTTGCGGAAATTGAAATACAGGCCGCTGGCCGGCACGCCGTAGTCCGGCCCCGCCAGCGGACCCGCGTAACCCGCCTCCAGCGCCGCCGGCTGCCAGGGCAGCGCGTGCTGGCCCAGCGACTGCATGATCAGCTCGGTCAGTGTCTGCTGGATCTCGACGCCCTTGACCTTGAGCATCGACGCCTCGGGGCCGGGCGCACGGCGTTCCAACTCCATCGCCACCACGCGCATGTGCGTGATCTCCAGCGCCATCAGCTCGATTTCGATCTGCGCGATGTGGTCGCGGAAGCGCTGATCCTGCAGCAGCGGGCGGCCGTCGCTGCCCGGTTGCGCCGCGGCGATGGCCTTGAGCTGGCGCAGCCAGCGCTTGCAGAAGCCGATGCCGGCATTGCCGGTGCGCTCGTGGCCGAGCAGGAACTTGGCGTAGGTCCAGCCCTTGTTCTCTTCGCCGACGAGGTTTGCCACCGGCACTTCGACGTTCTCGAACCAGACCTCGTTAATCTCGTGCTCGCCGTCGAGCATGATGATCGGGCGCACGCTCACGCCCGGCGATTTCATGTCGATCAGCAGGAAGGAGATGCCCTCCTGCGCGCGCACGTCCGTTGCGGTGCGCACCAGGCAGAAAATCATGTCGGCAAACTGTGCCAGCGTGGTCCAGGTCTTCTGGCCGTTGACGATGTAGCCGTCGCCGCGGCGCTCGGCGCGCGTCTTCAGCGAGGCCAGGTCGGAGCCCGAGCCCGGCTCCGAGTAGCCTTGGCACCACCAGTCCTCGCCTGAGCGGATGCGCGGCAGGTAATGGTCCTGCTGCGCCGCGTTGCCGAAGGCCATGATCACCGGCGCCACCATGCGCAGGCCGAAGGGCATGACCGGCGGCGCGCCGGCGGCGGCGCATTCCTCGTCGAACAGGTGCTGCTGCACCGCGTTCCAGCCGGTGCCGCCGAAACGCTGCGGCCAGTTGGAGGCGATCCAGCCCTGCTGGTGCAGGATGCGGTGCCAGTCCAGGTAATCCTCTTTCTCCAGGCGCCGGCCGCGCAGCACCTTGTCGCGGATGCCGGCGGGCAGATGCCCGGCAACGAAGCGCCGCACCTCGAGGCGGAACGCTTCTTCTTCCGGCGTGAAATTCAGATCCATGCGCAACAGCTCCGGGCGGATTCGACGTGCCGCAGCTTACGGAGCCCGGCTGATGGCGTGCAAATGAATTCCATGAATGCCTGCACATAAGAATCACGCATGATGAGTGGCCGGTCTTCATGCGAAAGATTTATGGATGCGATTCAGGAGAATTTGCTGCGTTCAATTCCGGATGCAGGTCCAATCCGGCGCTGATTCCGTGCTGGGAGAAGCCTGCCGTCTCTGAAGTTAAAAATTGAGACCCCACTTGAAATAGCTGGGGCAGTCTCTACAATTAGCAGCCTACGTGGGGGAGTGCTAACAGCGGCTGCGTGCCGCCATCGCATGGAGCCTCACGAGGTCCCAATTGTTTGAAAAGAAAGGAGTTTAATCATGAAACTGCGTCCTCTGCACGATCGCGTGATCGTGAAGCGTCTGGAAGAAGACAAGAAATCCGCCGGCGGCATCCTGATTCCCGACAGCGCCGCGGAAAAGCCGCTCAAGGCGGAAGTGGTCGCCGTGGGTCCGGGCAAGCGCACCGATGACGGCAAGGTTCATCCGGTG
>JBOICL010000208.1:0-3038 GCA_050740055.1 Stenotrophobium sp. | reverse complement strand
GTCCAGCGCCATGTGGTAGTACACCGTGCCGTGGCCGTAGCGATAGCCGCCGCGCGCCTTGGTCAGCAGGTAGGGCGCGTTCGTCATGCTCTCCATGCCGCCCGCGACCATGACCTTGTTGCTGCCGGCCTTGAGTAGGTCGTGCGCGAGCATGATCGCCTTCATGCCGCTGCCGCACATCTTGTTGATGGTGGTTGCGCCGGCCGCGTCCGGTAGGCCCGCGCCACGCGCCGCCTGGCGCGCCGGCGCCTGCCCCTGGCCCGCGGCCAGCACGTTGCCCATAATCACTTCTTCGACATCAGCGCCTTTCAGCCCGGAACGCTCCACCGCGGCCTTGATCGCGGCCGCGCCGAGCTGGCTGGCGCTGAACGGCGTGAGCACGCCCTGCATGCCGCCCATGGGCGTGCGGGCGATCGAAGTGATGACGATGGAGTCCTGAGCGGCCATGAATAGTCCCGTGCATGAAGCTGATGAGGTGCATATTGTAGGTCGTGTCGCTGCGCGCGGGTCAGTCTTGTCCGTAGGTTCTCGATCTCAGGAAACGCTGAATAAGCTGCTGCGCTTGGCATTTTGCGTGAGGGCGGTGCTCGGAATCCTCACATACTGGCTATGTATGCTCCGGTTCCTGCGCTCCGTCCTCACGCAACCTGCCTACGCTCGCGACGCTTATTCAGAGTTTCCCTCATGGGCGCTAGTGGTTCTGCCTGATTGTCCGCCGTGGCCGGCGCGGTAACATGGCCGCGAATCCCGCAAATCTTCCGACATGGCCGTTTTCTCGCACCCCGAATTCGACGCACACGAAACCGTCGCGTTTCATCACGACGCCGCCAGCGGCCTGCGCGCCATCATTGCCGTGCACAACACGCATCTCGGCAAAGCGCTCGGCGGTTGCCGCATGTGGCCCTATGCCAGCGATGACGAGGCGCTCACCGACGTGCTGCGCCTGTCGCGCGGCATGACCTACAAGGCGGCACTGGCGGGGCTTGGCCAGGGCGGTGGCAAGAGCGTGATCCTCGGCGATCCGCGCCGCGACAAGACGCCGGAAATGATGCGTGCGATGGGGCGCTTCGTGGAATTACAGAGCGGCGAATATGTAGTCGCCGAAGATTCCGGCACCAACGTCGCCGACATCCGCCTGATGGCCGAGCACACACGCCATGTTGGCGGGCTGGCGGATGCAAAATCGGTGGCTGCCGGGCGCAGCGGCGATCCTTCGCCTGCCACCGCGCTGGGTGTGTTCATCGGCCTCAAGGCCACGGTGAAGGCGCAGTTCGGTCGCGATGACCTCAGGGGACTGAAGGTGGCGGTGCAGGGTCTCGGCAACGTCGGCTACCGGCTGGCCCGGCATCTTCACGAGGCGGGCGCGGAGTTGTGGGTCACGGACATTCATGCGCCAGCCGTTGAACGCTGTGTGCGCGAATTCGGTGCCACCGCCGTCAGCATGGAGCAGATTTTCGGGCAGGGCGTAGACGTGTTCGCACCCTGCGCGCTGGGCGCGATCCTCAACGACGTGACGATTCCCCTACTCAAGGCGAAGGCGATCGCGGGTGCCGCCAACAATCAGTTGGCCATGCCCGCGCATGGCGCGGCGCTGATGCAGCGCGGCATCCTCTACGCGCCGGATTACTGCATCAACGCGGGCGGCATCATCGACATCTATTACGAAGGACCGGGTTACGATGCGCGCGCCGTCAATACCCATCTCGAACGCATCGGTGCCACCCTGGCCGCGATCTACGAGCAGGCACGCGCGGAGCGCCGCCCCACTCACGAAATCGCCGACCGCATGGCAGAACAACAATTCAAAGCCAGATGAACACGCTCTGCACCGATATCGCAAATCTGCTGCTGGAGCGCGGCGAATCCGTCGCCACTGCGGAGTCCTGCACCGGCGGCCTCATCGCCAAGCTGCTGACCGACATTTCCGGCAGTTCCGGCTGGTTCGAGCGCGGCGTGGTGACTTATTCCAATCTCGCCAAGCGCGATCTGCTTGATGTGCCGTCTGAGATCCTCGATTCCGATGGCGCGGTCAGCGAAGCGGCGGCGCGCTGCATGGCGGAAGGGCTGCTCATGTCGAGTCCGGCGGACTGGGGCATCTCCGTTACCGGTATCGCCGGGCCGACTGGCGGCACTGAGGCCAAACCCGTGGGCACGGTATGGATCGCACTGCTGCACCGCAGCCGTGATGCGCTGGTGAGGCGTTATCTGTTCAAGGGCGACCGCGCGCAGGTGCGCGAACAGACCGCGCGGGCCGCACTGGAGGAACTGCTGAAGCAGCTACGGCATGCCTGAACCGAATCGGCTGTTTTTCGCGCTGTGGCCCGACGACGCCAGTCGCGCCGCCTGCGAGGCCGCCGCGCGCGATCTCAGGCTGCGCATGCAGCCGGGTGGATACCTGATCCGGCCTGCGCGCTATCACATGACCTTGCTGTTTCTCGGCGATGAGGTGCCGCCAGCGATGGAAGCCAGAGCCCTGCAGGTGGCTCACCGCATGAGCTTGCCGCCGTTTATGCTCACGCTTAATCAAGCCATGAGCTTCCGCAACAAAGAGATTCCCTGGGTGCTGATGCCGCATGAAACTCCGCCGGGGTTGTCGGGTCTATACGACGCGTTGCGCACCGCCTTGCGTGCCCCGGGAGTCGTGCCGGACCGGAAGAGTTTTTCGCCGCATCTGACCGTTCTGCGCAACGCCGGCCAGATGCTGCCGCTGACGCAGATCGGGCCGGTGAACTGGGCGGTGCAGGAGTTCGTGCTGATCCGCAGTGTGCTGCACCGTCAGTTGGTGGAGTACCAGGTGATCGGCCGCTGGCCGCTGAATGGCACCTCGGCTGCGGAAAAGACGCCCGCACAGATGAAACTGTGGGAAAATTGAGCAACACATCTTTAATCGGAAGACACGAGAAAATTTCAATGGATGAGAATCGCAAGAAGGCCCTCGAAGCCGCACTTTCACAGATCGAAAAGCAGTTCGGCAAGGGCGCAGTGATGCGCATGGGCACCGATGAACGCCCGGATATAGACGTGATCTCCACCGGTTC
>JBOICL010000207.1:0-1933 GCA_050740055.1 Stenotrophobium sp. | reverse complement strand
GCACGGCGCTACCGCCGCTCGCCGACGTGCCGCAGAACTGCACCGGCATCGCGCGCCTGCCCAACGGCACGCAGATTTTCCCCGGCAGCGTGCCGGTCTATCGCGGCAACCAGTTGGTTGGCGGCATCGGTGTATCCGGCGACGGCGTGGACCAGGACGACATGGTCGCGTTCCTTGGTCTCGCCAATGCCGGCGCGGTGCTGGGGACGATCAGCAACGCGCCGCCCGCGATGCGCGCTGACCGGCTCGCGCCGCAGGGCGCGCAGCTGCGCTACGTGGAGTGTCCGCAGGCGCCGTTCCTCGACTCCAGCACGCAGGACGTATGCGGCGGTCAGTGACACTCATCACCTTCGCCGCGCTGCTGGCGGCGTTGGCCGCACAGGCCGCAGGCGAGCGTTACGGACCGGTGAAGGCGAACGAAAGCCTGTCCTCCATCGCCTACCGCCTGCGCCCGGACCAGACGCGCACCGGCACCTATCAGGCCATGACCGCGATCTACCGCGCCAATCCCGCGGCCTTCGAGCACGGCGATCCGGGGCGCATCAAGCCCGGCAGCCTGCTGAACATTCCGTCGGCAGAAGAAATCCGCGCGGTGGATGCGCGACAGGCGCTGGATTTCTATGCGCACAGGACGGAACAGCCCACCCGCTCTCATGAAACAGGGCATCGGCGTAGTGATAAAAAACTAAGTAATACTAAAAATAGTAATCAATATAAAACAGTTCTCCCTAGGCAAACCGCAAGAGCGGGTGAGCCTGCACCGGACTTGCGCGAGGTGCCCGGCGCGCCCCGCGCCTTCCGCGAAGCCGAACCCGCGCCGCTGCCGGACCCGAACCGCTACAGCGGCCTGCAGCCGGTGCCGCCACCCGCCGCTGCCTGGCAGCCACAGGACCGCGACAAGGTGCCGGTGCCGGATCGCTGGCGGCTGCTGGATACCCTGGGCCTGATGCACCAGCGCTGGTACGACCCCTACAACCAGAACACGCTCAAGGGCGACAAGCCGCTGTGGGGCAATGACAAGTTCTTCATCCTCTCGCTGATTTCGGATTCGATCTACGAGCCGCGCCGCCTGCCCACGGCGGTGGGGCCGCAGGGCAGCAGCGCCGGCGGCTCGCTCGGCGTTTTCGGTGGCGGGACGCAGTCGCTGTTCAGCCAGAGCCTGATTCTCTCAACAGTTTATGTGCAGGGCGACACCACCTTCCGCCCGCCGGATGTCGAATACCACTTCACGCCGGTGTTCAACTTCAACCGTACCGCCACCGACGAGGCGCGCACGCTCGACATCAACCCGGACAGCGGGCGCACGCGCAGCGACAGCTTTCTCGGCGTGCAGGAACTGTTCGCGGACTATCACCTGCGCAACGTCTCGGCGCGCTACGACTTCGACTCGGTACGTCTCGGCGTGCAGCCATTTTCCAGCGACTTCCGCGGCTTCCTGTTCCAGGACAACCAGCTTGCGCTGCGCCTGTTCGGCAACCGCGACAACAACCGCTGGCAATACAACCTCGCCTGGATACGAAGGCTGGAGAAAGACACCAACAGCGGCCTCAACGATCTCGGCCGCCGTCCGCGCGACGACGACACCTTTGTCGCCAATCTCTACCGGCAGGATCTGCCCGTGCCGGGTTTCACCTCACAAGTCATCGTCGCGCACAACCGCAACCGCGAGGACGGCCATCAGTTCTACGATAGCAACGGCTTCATCGAACGTCCCGCGTCCTTCGGCAACGCGCTGCCGCACCGTTACCAAGTCACCTATCTCGGCTACAACGGCGATGGGCATTTCGGCCGCGTGAATCTCACCGCCTCGGCTTATTTTCTGACCGGCAACGAAAGTCACGGCGCTTTCAACGATGCTTCGCGCCACCTGCGCGCCGGTTTCGGCGCGGCGGAGCTGTCGGTCGATACCGACTGGGCGCGCTGGCGCCTGTCG
>JBOICL010000206.1:0-8905 GCA_050740055.1 Stenotrophobium sp. | reverse complement strand
GCCTCGACAACTACATCGCCATGACCAGCGGCCAGGCGCCCAACGCCCTGACCAGCGCCGACTGCCCGGTCTACCTGGATTTCGTCGGCGGCGTGCTGCCGGTGCTCAACCCCGACGGCCAGGCCCTAGGCGCAGGCTGCGTCTACCCGGCCGTGGTGCAAAACATTGCTGACCAGCTTGAGCAGGCGAAATTCAGCTGGAAGGGCTACATGGAGGGCATCGACGACGGCACCACGCACACCTGCCGCCATCCCGCGCTGAACAGCCCGGACGGCACGCAGACCGCCACCGCCGCCAGCCAGTATGCGTCGCGGCACGACCCGTTCGTGTATTTCCACAGCATCATCGACAACCAGGCGCGCTGTGACGCGCACGTGGTGGACCTGAAAACCCTGCCCGCAGATTTACAGAGCGAGGCAACCACGCCGAACTATTCCTTCATCACGCCCGACCTATGCAGCGACGGCCACGACGCCACCTGCGCCAATCCCGCGCTGCCTGGCGGCTACGCCGGCATCAACGGCTTTCTGCAGAAGTGGGTGCCGCTGATTCTCGCTTCACCGGCCTACCAGCAGGATGGCATGCTGATCGTCACCTTCGACGAATCCGACTACTCGCCGCCGAGCGGCGACGCCAGTTCTTGCTGCGGCGAAATGGCCGGGCCGAGCTCGCCGCTGCCCGGCATCACCGGCATGGGCGGCGGCCGCACCGGCACGGTGATCCTGTCGCGCTACACCACGCCCGGCAGCGTCAACGACACGCCCTATAACCACTACGCGATGCTGCGCAGCATCGAAAATATTTTTCAGCTCGGCTACCTGGGCTACGCCGGGCAATCCGGCCTCAAGGCTTTCGGCGCCGACGTATACAACGCCGCGCCTGCGCAGTGAGTGATCGCAGGGAGCGCACCGCGCACGCCGTGCCGGATCAGAACTGGTACTTCGCAAACACCTGCGCGTAGTCGCGGTCGCGGTAGAGGTTGTGTGCGCCGGCGCCGAAGAACCAGGTGTAGCCGACGGTGAGCGACAGCGCCGACTTGTAGCGCGTCTCCACCGAGGTGATGACGGTCTTGCGGCCTTGGACGAAATTCTCCGCCGGGCCGGGCGCGGTGCCCTGCACGTCCTGGGCGTAGATGATCTGCGGCTGCACGCTGATGCCAGGCAGTATGCTTTCGTACTTGATGATGTTGATCAGGCGGTAGCCCCAGGCAAAGCGCGTCGCGAAGCCGTCGGTCTGCTGGTGCGGATTGAAGCGCAGGCCGTCCGGGCCCACGGTGCATGCCGGGTTGGCCGAGCAGGCTTGGCGCGAGCCGTTGGCGCCGGAACCATCGGCGCCCGCGCTGGCATGCGTATAGGTGCCCGGTCCCTCGATCTGCAAGCGATCCAGCGAAGGCAATCCCGGCACCTGGGTCGCGCCCAGTTCAAACACGGTGAGGATCTGGTCCGCGCCCAGCATTGAAGGGAACAGGTCGCTGGCACCTGCGACATAGGTACCGCCGAAGTTGTATTCCAGCGTTTTGAAATACTCCCAGCCGCGGATATAACCGGGATTGCTGGAGTCCAGCGGCCGAGTGAAATCCGTCGGCGCGTTTTCGCCAACGATGCCGCCACGATAGGGAATGATGAAGCTGGGGAACGCGCGCGCCGAACCCGGAATATGGCCGAGCGAAATCGCGCCCGGCAGGTTCAGGTTGGCCGGATTGATGCCCAGGCCACCGAGGAAATTGATCAGGCTGGGCACCAGCGGCGCCTGTACGCCGGCATCGATCGTGTCGGGATAGGGATTCACGCCCGCGGCATTCACGAAGTTGCTGTTGTTGTGCGTCTTGCCGTCGATGCCGACGCTGCCGTTGCTGGAGCCGGTGCAGTTCTGGTTGCGATCCTGGCAGTTGGTGAGCGTCGGCCCGAAGGCGGCGAAGGCGAGATCCACCGTCGCCACCTGCAGCGGCGCATGCGGGCGGTAGGCGAGTTCGCCCTGCAATGAGACATCGCCGACCGTGGTGTTGAAACTCACGCCCAGCATCTTGATGTTTTCCGGGTACTCCAGCTGAAACTTGGCCGAGTCCAGCGGCACGACGCTGCTGGTGGCCAGACGCGGGTCCTGTCCGAGCAGGACGCGGTTCAGCGGCAGATCTGGACAATCGGCGAGGAATTGCAGTGAACTGGCCGCGCTCTTGGCGCAGCTCTGCTGCGTCGCGTAGAAGCTGGCGTAGGGCAGCTTGGAGTGATAGTTCATGTAGTACAGGCCGAACTGCGTGCCGTTGTTCAGCCAGTCGGCGTAGTACTTCAGGGCCAAGCCGTACTGGCCGCTGTTGCGCGCATTATGGTCGGGCAGGCGGTCTATCGTCAGCGAAGTGCCGGCGATCAGCGCCAGCGGATTGTTCTGCGGCTTGGCGATGGCGTTGGGGTCTTCCGGGCCGCCAGCGAAGCTGACCGAAACCGTGTGTCCGGCGTTGTAGGTGCCGATATTGAGGAAGCTGAAGAAAGTGCCCGGCGCGGGAATCTCGACCGGCTCCCACTGGTACTGGTAATAGCTCTCGACGCTCAGGCCCTTGCCGAGATCGGTGCTGGCGAAGACCATGCCCACCGGCGTGAACACTTCTTCGAGCTGGAAGCCGACGCGGAAGAGGTTGTTGGCGTTGACCGGATTGGCCTGGTTGATGCTATTGATCACCAGCAGGGTGGATTCGCCCCAGTTCACCGTCTGGCGGCCGACCTTGAGCGTGAGCGAATGCTCGCCGGGCAGGGTGAACTTGCCGCTGAGCACCGCATCGAGCATCTGGAAGCTGGTTCCTGCCTGTTCCAGCACCTGGCCCTCGGTGCGCCGGCTGCGCACCACGCCGCCGGCGCCGAAGATGCGGTTGTTCGGGAAGTAGATCGCCTGCACCACGGGCGTGGCAACGCCGGCATTGATGAAGCCGCGGTCGCCGGGCGCGTAGCCGACCTGGTTGAAATTTTCCGGCGTAACGCGGTTGGGATGGTATTCGGTGAAGTTGTTGTTGACCCAGTCGTAGAAATACAGCCAGCGCGCGAAGAAGGTGAAGTTCTGGTAGCTGAGCTTGAGGTCCTGCGTCATCTTTGCCACGCCCTGGATCGGGTCGTGCTTGCCGTAGTTGAGATCGCCGTCGTCGCCGTTGAGGGTGAATGCGCCCGGCGCAGCTACCAGTGCACGTGCGGGTGCGGTCTGGTCCATGAACACGCCCTGGCAGGATTGCAGCTGACCGGCGCAGACATTCGGATTGAGGTTGCTCTTGCCGATCAGGTTGGTCGCCGGGCTCTGCATGCGCCAGGCTTCGCCGACGGTCAGCGCCGTATTCAGTACGCCGGAAATGCCGTCGCCGTAATCGATGCTGAAAGACAGCGCGCTGGCTGCCTGCGGCAGCAGCATCAGCGAGGCCGCGAGCGTGGCCCAGGGCAGGAAGCGCAAGCGGTTCAGGAAAAGCCGGATCATGTGAGCACTCCCCAAAGACTGCCGGAACAGGATTTGCCGCGCGCCATCTGCTCTGCCGGCCCCGTTTTCCCCGGAGGCCGTAAGACGATTCGCACGTGCAAAAGGGTATCGCGTTCGATACCCCGTGACTAGTTTTTTGCGGCGCCGAGTCGCCCGGCAAGATCACGCGCGAACTGCTGCGCCACGCGGCCGCTGCGCGAGGCGCGGTTGAGCGCCCAGCGCAGGGCGAGTTTCTGCATCTCCTCGTCCCAGGTGCCGACGCCGAGCCGCTGCAGATGCAGCCGCACCACTTCCAGATACTGCGTCTGGTCGAAAGGTGGAAACGACAGCCATAGGCCGAAGCGCTCGGACAGCGAAATTTTTTCCTCGGTGGATTCGCCCGGATGCAGCTCGTCGTCCACCCAGTGATATTCCTGGTTATCGCGCTTCTGCTCCGGCATCAGGTGGCGGCGGTTGGAGGTGGCATAGATCAGCACGTTTTCCGGCGGGTCCTCGATGCCGCCGTCGAGCGCGGTCTTGAGCGCGACCAGCGCGGGGTCGTTGGATGCGACGGAAAAATCATCCACGTAGAGTACGAATCGGAATTTCTCGCCGCGTAGCGGTGCGACGATATCCGGCAGGTCGGCGAGATCGTGCGGATGCACTTCCACCAGCCGCAGCCCTTCCGGTGCGAACTCGGTCAGCAGCGCTTTCACCAGCGAGGACTTGCCGGTGCCGCGCGAGCCGGTCAGCAGCACATGGTTAGCCGGCAGTCCGCGCACGAACTGGCGCGTGTTGGCCAGCAGCGCGTTCTTCTGACGGTCGATGCCGAGCAGGTCGGCTAGCCGCACCGCCTGTGGAAATGCGAGGGGTTGCAGCGCAGCGTTGCGCCAGCGGTAGGCGAGGGGACTGTTTGGCGGCATGAAATATTCCGGCTTGTCAGGTGCGCATTCTAATGAGGGACTGTCTGTGGCTGACAATGGCACGTTCAGCCCATACTGACGGATAGTTGACGGCGCACATGCTGGCAGTTCGGGAGAATGGAATGAGAATGCGAGGCCTGGCCGTAACAGCAACAGTGTTTGCACTGCTACTGCTGGCCGCGTGCGGAGGTGGCGGTGGCGGAGCGTCTTCGGTATCGGCCTACGTCTTTCCGTCGCAGCCGGCCAGCAGCTTTCCGATCACGCACGTCTCGTTCGCCAGTCCTTTCAGCGCGGCCTGCAACGGCACGACCGGCGGCACGCTCTACGTCAATGCCGAGGTCGAGCCGCGCATCGCGGCCGATCCCACGAATCCCCTGCATCTGATCGGTGTCTGGCAGCAGGATCGCTGGTCCAGCGGCGGCTCGCGTGGCGTGCTCGCCGCGGTTTCGCTCGACGGCGGCAAGACCTGGCAGGCTTCGCAGCGGCAGGCGCCCTTCACGCCCTGTGAAGGCGGCAACGCGGCGAATGGTGGCACCGATGAGCGCGCATCGGATCCGTGGATCAGCTTCGCGCCGGACGGCACGGCTTACCAGATAGTGCTGTCGCTCACCGGCGAGCTGCTCAAGCCCGGCTCGTCGGGCGCCATGCTGGTGAGCCGTTCGACCGACGGTGGCCAGACCTGGAGCGATCCGGTCACGCTGATCCGCGATTCCGATGGCGCTAATTTCTTTAACGACAAGGACGCGCTCACCGCCGACCCGACCAACGCCCACTATGTCTACGCCGTGTGGGACCGGCTCTCCGCGAGCGGCGGCGGCCCGGCGTATTTCGCGCGCACCACCGATGGCGGCGCGACCTGGGAGGCGGCGCGCGCCATCTACGATCCGGGCCCGAACAATCAGACCGTCGGCAACCAGATCGTCGTGCTCGCCGACGGCACGCTGCTGAATCTGCTGACCGAGGTCGACAATGCCACCAGCAGCCAGGCGACTGCGTTTTTCGCGGTCATGCGCTCCGGCGATCACGGCGCCACCTGGTCAGCGCCAATCAAAATCGCCGACGATCTCAGCGTGGGCGTGGACGATCCTGAAACCGGCAAGCTGGTGCGCGATGCGGGCGATCTTGCGGAGATCGCACTATCGCCGTCGGACGGCAGCCTGACGGTGGTGTGGGAGGACGCGCGCTTCACCAATGGACAGCGCAACGGCATCGCGTTTTCGCGCTCCACAGATGGCGGACTGACCTGGTCCGCGCCGGCGCAGGTCAATGGCGACAGCGGCGTCTCGGCCTTCATCCCGACGGTCTCGGTACTCGCCAACGGTACGGTGGGCGTCACCTACTACGACTTTCGCGACAACACACCGGACCCCGCCAGCCTGCCGACGGATGTCTGGCTGGCTTCGTCGGCCGATGGCAAAACCTGGCACGAGGAAAAAATACTCGGGCCGTTCGATCTTGATGCTGCGCCCTACGCCGAGGGCCTGTTCGTCGGCGACTACGAAGGACTGGTGGGCGTAGGCGGCATTTTCGTGCCGCTGCTGGTGCAGGCCAATCATGCCGACATCGCCAATCCCACGGATGTCTTCGCGCTGCAGGTGAATCCCGCCACTATGAGCGCCAGGTCGGCACGCCTTGCGTTGCCCGCCGCGGAATGGGAAATGACGCCGGAGTTTGCAGAGCGTGTTCAACAACATCAGATTCAATTACGTCGCTGGCGCGAAAACGGCCGCTGACCAGACCAGGGGAAAGTGCAGGTTTACGTAAGCACGGATTCTGAACACAGGATCGATTGCGTCCCGCGGACACCTGTCAAGAATCGGCTTCCCTCGAAAGTGCCGACCGCCGAACTGCCGCTAGAGCATGTATGTTGTTCGGCCAGATCGTTAGCATAGTGCGCGAGCCTGTACGAGGGCAGAATCGATGAAGGCATCGCGATCCAGCACTACAGCGGAGCAGATGGCGCTCTCGCGCGCCATAGAGACGCGAAAGCCGCCTGCAGAACAAATCTGCTGCGACCCGTTCGCAGAGCGGTTCTTGAGCGTTAAATACAAACTGTTGCTGCTGGGCCGGCCCTTGCGTGACGCGGGTGAGAAACTTATAGAAGCGAAGTTTGCCGGTCACCACTTTTACGTCATCGCGCGTACGCGCTATATCGACGATTTTTTGCAGAACCAGCTGGCAAGCGTACCCGAACAAGTCGTGATTCTCGGTGCCGGGTTCGATTCCAGGGCATACCGTTTTGCCAGCGTTCTGCGCCGAGCGAAGGTTTTCGAGGTCGATTACCCGGCGACCTCCGCGTTAAAGAAATTGAAGATCCGGAACGTGCTTGGTGATGAGCCGGCAAACGTGACTTATGTCCCCGTGGATTTCAATTCCGATAAGCTCGCCGACAGCTTGGGGAAGAATGGTTACAAGGACAAGCGGAAGACGATTTTTCTGTGGGAGGGCGTCACGCCGTACCTGACACCGCAGGCGGTGGACGAGACCTTGCAGTTTATTCACTCGAGCGGCGGCCAGGGCAGCGTTGTCCTCTTCGATTACATCTTGAGTTCCGTTGTCGATGGCACATGCTCGATGACCGGAGCGCAGAACGAATTCAAAAAAATGAACAGCACCAGCGAGCCGCTGGTATTTGGAATTGCTGAAGGAGAAAGCCGTTCGTTCTTGACTGGGAGGGGATTCTGCGACGTCGTGGACGTTGGCTCAGAAGAACTAAAAGCGAAGTACTTTGGCAATCAAAATCAGGATCGATACGTAAAACCCTGGTGGAGGATTGTCCACGCTGCTGTCCCGTGATTGCGCGTTTTTCGAGCATTGGCGCGACCCGCTCTCCCCGTTCAGCGGCTCATGAATGTTATAAAATACTAATATAAATTAATATAACTCAATATATAAAAACAAAAACCACCGGCCCTGAGCCGGAGCGGGTGGCCTATAAAACAGCTTTCTAACGATTGGTTACCCCAGCTTCTTGTGCCGCGCCTTGCGGTTCACGCCCGGCTCGCTGCCGGTGCGGCGGCGGAAGTCGTCTTCATACTCGCGGTAGTTGCCTTCGTGCCAGACCACTTCGCCGGAGTCCTCGAACGCGAGGATGTGGGTGGCGACGCGGTCGAGGAACCAGCGATCGTGTGAGATCACCAGCGCGCAGCCGGGGAAGTCGAGGACCGCTTCTTCCAGCGCGCGCAGGGTTTCGACGTCGAGGTCGTTGGTCGGTTCGTCGAGCAGCACGACGTTGCCGCCGGTGAGCAGCAGTTTGGCCAGATGCACGCGGTTGCGTTCGCCGCCGGAGAGTTCCTTGATGCGCTTCTGCTGGCTCTCGCCCTTGAAGTTGAAGCGGCCGATGTAGGCGCGCGAGGGCATGGTGAAATTGCCGATCTGCAGCAGGTCGTTGCCGCCGGCGATTTCCTTGAACACGGTGTTCTCGCCGTTGAGCGAATCGCGGCTCTGATCGACGTAGGCGAACTTGACGGTCTCGCCGATGCGCACTTCGCCCTGGTAGTCCTGGTCCTGTCCGGTGAGGATGCGGAACAGCGTGGTCTTGCCCATGCCGTTGGCGCCGATGATGCCGACGATGGCGCCGCGCGGCACGGTGAAATTGACGCCTTCGTAGAGGCTGCGGTCGCCGAACTTCTTGCCGAGATTGTTCACCTCGATCACCAGATCGCCGAGGCGCGGGCCTGGCGGGATGTACAGCTCCTTGGTTTCGGCGCGAGTCTGATATTCCTGCGAGGCCAGTTCTTCGTAGGCCTTGATGCGCGACTTGCTCTTGGCCTGGCGGCCCTTGGGATTCTTGCGCACCCATTCGAGTTCTTCGGACAGTGCCTTCTGGCGCGCGTCTTCCTTGTTGCTCTCTTCCTTGAGGCGTTTGGTTTTTTGCTCCAGCCAGTTGGAGTAGTTGCCCTGCCAGGGAATGCCGGTGCCACGGTCGAGTTCGAGAATCCAGCCGGCGACGTTGTCGAGGAAGTAGCGGTCGTGCGTGACCGCGATGATAGTGCCGGGGAAATCCTTGAGGAATTTTTCCAGCCAGGCGACGGATTCGGCGTCGAGATGGTTGGTCGGCTCGTCGAGCAGCAGCATGTCCGGCTTGGACAGCAGCAGTCGGCACAGCGCGACGCGGCGGCGCTCGCCGCCGGAGAGCCTGGTGACATCGGCGTCCCAGGGCGGCAGGTTCAGCGCCTCAGCCGCCTTGTCCAGCACCACGTCCATGTTGTGGCCGTCGCTGGCGGCGAGAATGCCTTCCAATTCCTGCTGGCGCGCGGCAAGCTTGTCGAAGTCGGCGTCCGGCTCGGCGTAGGCGGCATAGATCTTTTCGAGTTCGGCGTGCGCGTTGGTGATTTCGCCCATTGCTTCCTCAACGTTCTGGCGCACGTTCTTGGTAGGGTCGAGCTGCGGTTCCTGCGGCAGATAACCCATCTTGATACCGGGCTGCGGGCGCGCTTCGCCGACGAATTCCTTGTCGATGCCGGCCATGATCTTGAGCAGCGTGGACTTGCCCGCGCCGTTGTAGCCGAGCACGCCGATCTTGGCGCCGGGGAAAAAACTCAGGGAAATAT
>JBOICL010000205.1:0-4506 GCA_050740055.1 Stenotrophobium sp. | reverse complement strand
CCCGATGACCGTAGTCATTGCGCCGGATCATCCGCTGGCAAAGAGAACGAAGGTGAAATTGCCCGAACTGGCCGAATACCCGGCAGTGATGCCCGACTAATCCACCTACACGCACCGCATCGTCAAGGCCGAACTGCAGAAGCACGGCGTCGCGCCGCATATTCGCCTCGCCACCAACTATCTCGAAACGCTGAAAATGCTGGTGGAGATTGGACTGGGCTGGAGCGTGCTGCCACGCTCGATGCTGGGACCGTCCATCCTGTCGCTAGAAGTCAGCGGTCTGTCCATGCAGCGCGAACTCGGCGCGGTCTGGCACGAGCGGCGCACGCTGTCAGGTGGTGCGCTGGCATTGTTGAAACAACTGGAAGATTAGATGGCCTGCTTTTCAGACAAACATCGGGCTCTTCATCAGAAGTATGAGGCGGAAAAGGGATAGCTACCCGCCGCTGGCCCTTGTACAACGAGAGTTCTTGAGGCTTTCGTGTACGAGGACAAATGGGAGCAGCTATCCCCAGCGGTATTTTTGGCTTGCGAGGGCAAGTGGTCAATACAATGACGGTTGAAAGTCCTGGCGTGCTGGCGGTGCATTGCCGGCGTGACGCCCGGATGCGGCCGGTGGACCCGCGCACGGGCCAGATTGGACGCGCCAATCGCTGGCTGCGACGACGCGTGTGGGATGTCCCGCTGGTCGGCCACCGCGTGGCGCTGGACATCGAGTATCTGGAAATTGCCATCGGTGCGCGCGAGCGCCGTGTCGAGCAGCTCGCGTTTGTGGAATCCGGCGCGCGCTACACCCAGCGATTCGCGGAGTTGGTCAGCGCTCTGTGCCGGCACCTGCCGATCTCGGCCGTGTCGCGCTGGACCGGTCTGGCCTGGGCCACGGTTAAGGACATGGATCGCAGTTACTTGGAGGCCACGCTGCCATCGCTCCATCCACGGGACATCACGGGCGTGCGCGTTCTGGGCGTGGATGAAGTCGCCCGCGCCAAAGGACACGATTACGTCACCGTGGTCTACAACCTCGATAGCGGAGCGCTCCTGTGGGTGGGAGACGGCAAGAACGCTGAGAGCCTGAGCGTGTTTCTGGCCGAGCTCTCGCAAGAGACTGCCGATGGCATTCAGGCGGTGGCGATGGACATGGGTCCGGCGTATCAGGCGGCGGTGAAAGCGCAACTGCCCAAGGCCACGATTGTCTTCGACCGCTTCCATGTGATGAAGCTCTACAGCGATGTGATTCGTAGAGTCCGCAAGTCCGAATTCAGGAAGGCTGATGCCGACGGCAAGGAAGTCATCAAGGGCAGTCTGTACCTGCTGCTGGGCAACAAGCAGCGCTTGGATGAATCCGGCATCCAGCGCCTCGAAGAACTGATGCAGGCCAACCAGACGCTGTCCACGGTCTACACGCTCAAGGAGCAACTGCAAGCGCTGTGGAGCGCGCCCGACGAAACCACGATGCGCAACGCCCTGAACCAATGGTGCGCGCTGGCGCGCGCAACTTCCATCACGCCGCTGCATCACTACGCCAAGACACTGGAGAATCACGCCGATGGAATCTGCGCCTATGCACGATTCAAGATCACCACCGCGCGCATCGAAGCGGGCAACGTCGCCATCGGCATGATCCGTAAACGCGCCAGAGGACTTCTGGATCAGGACTACTTCAAGCTGAAAATCCGGCAGACCGCAGTCCCTGAACCACCTCTCGCGCTCTTCCCTAAAGCTAGATCATTACCTCATGCTTCTTTATAAGAGCCTTATTCGTTTTTGGCTCGTAGTAACCCTTGACGCGGTATTGCGCATCTTTGCCTATGAACCGCCCCGGCTTTCCTGGAGGCTCCAAACCTTGAGAGGATGGAGCGATGAACAAGCTGACGAGGTACTCCCCGGAAGTGCGGGAGCGAGCGGTGCGGATGGTGGCCGAGCATCAGGCTGAGCACACGTCTCAGTGGGCGGCGATCGAATCGATTGCAGGGAAGATTGGCTGCACGGCGGAGACGCTCCGGAAATGGGTTCGACGAACCGAGCGTGATAGCGGCCAGCGCGAGGGCCTGACGACGGTCGAGAAGGACCGGGTCAAGGCGCTGGAGCGCGAGGTCCGCGAACTGAGGCAGGCCAACGAGATTCTGCGTAAGGCCAGCGCGTATTTTGCTCAGGCGGAGCTCGACCGCCCGTTCAAACGATGAAGGCGTTCATCGACGATCACCGCGAGGTCCACGGGGTCGAGCCGATCTGCAAGGTGCTGCCGATCGCCCCGTCGACGTACTACGCGCATGCCGCGCGGCTGCGGGATCCGGACTTGCGTCCGGCGCGGTCCAGGCGGGACGATCTGCTGCTGCCGGAAATACAGCGCGTCTGGAACGAGAATTTCCAGGTCTATGGCGTACGCAAAGTCTGGCGGCAGCTGCGGCGAGAACGCTTCAACGTAGCGCGCTGCACGGTGCAACGCCTGATGAAACGCCTGGGTCTGCGGGGCGTGATCCGTGGCAAGGGCGTGCGCACCACGATCTCCGATGCGAACGCGCTCTGTCCGTTCGATCACGTCCACCGTCAGTTCAAGGCGGACCGGCCGAACGCGCTATGGGTCAGCGATTTCACGTTCGTCTCGACCTGGCAGGGATTTGTCTATGTCGCTTTCGTCATTGATGTCTATGCGCGCCGGATCGTCGGCTGGAAAGCATCGACTTCCGCCAGGACAGACTTCGTCCTCGACGCCCTGGAGCAGGCGCTGTACGCGAGAAAGCCCTTCGGAGCGGACCGGCTGGTCCACCATAGCGACAGGGGATCGCAATATGTTTCGATTCGCTACACCGAGCGCCTGGCCGAGGCCGGCCTGGAGCCTTCCGTCGGCAGCGTCGGCGACAGCTACGACAACGCATTGGCCGAGACCATCAACGGCCTGTACAAGGCCGAGGTGATCCACCGGCGCACCTCCTGGCGCACCCGCGAAGAAGTCGAGTGGGCAACGCTCCAGTGGGTCGACTGGTTCAACAATCGCCGACTGCTGGAGCCGATTGGCAGCATTCCCCCAGCAGAAAAAGAGGCAGCGTATTATCAGCAGCAAGACGAGCTGGCCATGGCGGCCTGACTCAAACCAACGAGCCTCCGAGATTCCCGGCGCGGTTCAATGAAGTTGAAACGTAACCAGAGCTATGTGAGTGATTACGAACGCGGTCATCGGCGACTTGACTGGGTAGCCGTTGAAGACATCTTGGCTGCATGCAACCAGAACTTGATTACGTTCTCAAAGAGCTATGTCAATGCAGTTGCTGAATTGTGAAGTAGCTGTACTAACCTAGCAGTCATTGCGATCTCAGAGAAAAACTCACTCTGGAATCCGACAGCCAAAACCTTCAAAATCGACCCATGTGCTACTCAGCGATGGTTGAGCACGATTTCAGGAAAATGTTTCGTGAGATGCCTCCTCCTCACGTCGATTACGCTGCGTTCGCTGACATCTATGAACGTCGCCTTGAGAACGATGCAATCAAGCTACCCAAGGCGCTGGATGCCAATTTCTACCATCCAAAGACGCCTGATGAGAAGCGTATTTTTGATCTGATTCAGACCTACAACAAGGCTCGCACCAAGGTACTGGAAACTGAACTGTTCAAGCAGAAAGCTCGTCTTGGTGACGCGGAACGCAAACTCAAGGTGAAGGAAACAAAAGCGGCACTAGATAGCCAAAGGATCGCCAGCAACAAAATTCAGTGGCATCTGGACAAGATCGCAGACATCAAGCGCACTGAGCCGAAGGCCCGCGACTCGCGCATTTTTCCAATGCACTACGCACCCGTGATTATTCGACGCGATGGCGAGAACATCATCCTTCCGATGAGATATCACTGCCGTCCTGCTGGGAAGCCTGCCTTCTATGACCAGAAATACGATGGCCTGTACAACGCTAGACGAGACAACTTAGAAGGTTTCTGGAAAGACCAATTTGGGCACAGTCACGCGATAGCACTGGTCACAGGTTTCTATGAGAACGTCGCCAAACACGATTTTGAGCATCGAGAACTGGCACCTGATGAGAAGCCTCAGAATCTGATTCTGAATTTCAATCCGCAGCCGCCTGTACAAATGCTAGTGGCCTGTCTCTATTCACACTGGCAGGAAGCTGGCAAGGATGATCTATATTCCTTTGCCGCCATTACAGATGAACCGCCACCAGAGGTTTCGGCAGCCGGTCATGATCGCTGTATCGTGCCGATCAAGCAGGAGAACGTGAATGCGTGGTTGGAGCCTGAAAAAACCGGCAAAGAGGCTTTATATGACATCCTTGATGACCGAGAACGTCCCTACTATGAACACAGGCTTGCGGCTTAAGGAAGATCGCCTGAACGTCTAGCAATCTGGTCTTGGTCTGCTGTATTCTTGAATATCGTACATTATTCAAGATAGACCATGACCGAGAGAACACATGGCGGCTCCAGAAAGGGTGCTGGGAGACCTGCCAATCGAGGCAAATTCGGTGAACGCACGATGCCTTTGCGTGTTCCTGAGACC
>JBOICL010000204.1:0-7109 GCA_050740055.1 Stenotrophobium sp. | reverse complement strand
GCCACGCGCCGGGCGCCCACATCGTCATGCATCAGGTAAAGCAACATCACCAGATTGTTGCGGCTGAGCTGGCTGTGCTGATCCAGTTCGGTCGCGGTCGATAATTCGGCCAGCGCATCCTGATACTGGCCCGCCATCATCTCGGCATAGCCTAGATCATTGCGGAACTGCACATCGGTGGGCTGCCGTTGAACGGCGAAACGCAGTTGCCGAATGGCGAGGGGAAGGTTGTGACCGGCGTTGAGCAGGCCCAGGCCGTGATATGCGCGCGCCTCGTATTCGGTGTCGATCAGACCCTGGTAGAGCGCCGCCGACTGCGCGGTCTGGCCCAGATGGCGGCGCGTTTCGGCTTCCAGGAAACGCAACTCGCGCGTGTCGCCGGAACTGCTCTTGAGTTCCTCGATATGCGCCAGCGCGGCGTAGTACTGATGCTGCGCGAGCATGTCGCGGATCAGGTCGGTATGCATCGCACGGTTCTGGCTGGTGTCCGCGCCGTTGCCGCGATTGTCGAGGCGCGTCGGCAACGCGCCGCATCCAACGAGCAGTGCCAGCAGCAGGCCGCAGAGCGCCACCCGCTCCCAGTGAAATGGATGCACTGTATGTTCAATATTATTGATTATATTATTCATATATCAATATTTATACACAGGCATTGCGCCGCAAACCAATGGAGCGGGTGCGGCTGCGCTGCGCTCAATGCCCATTCACATTCCCCAGCGCCTTCATGATCGAGACAAACGCCGGGCCGGCCACGAACACCAGTAGCGCCGGGAAGAAGAACAGCACCATCACCACCGTCATGCGGCCGGACAGAATGTTGACCTTCTCGCGCATGTCGAGGCTGCGGCGCTCCTCCAGCACCGCCAGCATATCCAGCAGCGGCCCGCGCACTTCGCCGCCGTAGCGGTCCACCTGGCGCAGCACGCCGAGCACGCCGGTGAGGTCGCTCACGTCCATCACGTCGGACAAGCCCTTCAGCACTTCGCCGGTATCGCCGCCCGCTTCCATCTGGCGCATCACCAGCTCGAATTCGCCGCCCAGTTCCGGCAGCACGCCCTCGCCTTCACGGACCAGACTGGCGAACACCTGGCGCGAGGACAGGCCCGCCTCGAACAGCATCACCAGCAGGTGGATGAACAGCGGCACCTCATTCTTGATGCGCTGGCGACGTCCGGCCGCTGCGCTGCGCAGCACCCAGCGCGGAATCAGGAAAGACAGCGCGCCGCCCACGAACAGCGCGACGACGATGAAAAACAGGGTCTTGTATTTTTCGGGGGCGAAAAACCACAGCGCCAGCAGAATCAACACCATCACCACCGGCAGCGCCGCCTGGAACACGTACCACATGAGCCGTGACTCGTTGCTGCGCCAGCCCGCCTGCACCAGCAGGCGCGCGCTCTCGTTGTCCGCATCCACCCACTTCTCGAACGCCTTGCCGCGCCGCGCCAGGGTTTGCAGCAGCGGCTTTTCGCTGTTGAGCGCGAACTCGTCACGCGGGGCCGCCGCTTCGGGCGATACGCGACGCTGCAGCTTGTCGCGGCTGCGCGCGCGCAGCACCAGCGCCGCCGCCGCGAGCAGCGCCAGTACGATCAGGATGACCGCCAGCGCGCCAAGCGCGGCAAACAGATCAGGGCTCATACGGAATCCTCCGTCGAGCGCAGCATGCGCCACAGCACGAAGATGCCGCTGACCTGCAACGCCACGCAGAAAATCAGCGCGATGCGGCCGCCGGTGTCCTGCCACATGTCGGCGTAGTAATGGCGATTCTGCACCGCGATGAACAGCGTGATGCCGATCGGCACCACTGCCAGCACCACAGCCGAGAAGCGCGTCTCAGCGGTCAGCGCGCGCAGCTCGCGCGCCGACATTTCACGGCTGCGGATGGCGTTGATCAGGCTCTTGAGAATGTTTTTGAGGCTGCCGCCGAACTTGCGGTTGATCGCCGCCGCCATCGCCATGACCTTGATATCGCGCACCTGGTGGATGTCGCCCATCTCCATCAGCACGTGCTCGATCGGCGCGCCCAGGCGCACCTGCCGCACCACGCTCTGGAACAGCGGCCGCAGCGGCTCCGGGCTTTCGCGCGAGGCCGAGGCGATGGATTCTTCCAGCGTGTTGCCGGCGGCGAGCACGCGCATGGTGCTTTCGAGGAACGGCGGTAACTGCTCGATGATCTTGTTGCGGCGCACCGCCGCCTGCCGCGTCAGGAAGATGAAGCCAACCGCGACCACCACGCCGACAATGAAGCCGCCCGCGAACCAGCCGAAAATGATCAGCGTCAGCGGCACCATCACCAGCAGCACCCAGAGGATTTTCTGCACCGTCGCCGGCGCGGCCTCGGAGCCGGAGCGCCACAGCAGGTGGCAGGCCCAGCGCAGGAACGGATTCTTGATCTCGGCGTCGCGCGGCGTGAATGCCGACGCGGCAGCAGTGTCGCCGCCGAGCAGACGTTCGCGCAGCTGCTCGTCCTGCCTGCGCTCGTGCTTGCTCGCGCGCAGGTACACCGCGATCGCGCCGCCGCCCAGCAACAGCGCGCAGAAGAACCCGATCAGCGCGGCGGTCACGGCACGCCCCGGTCATCGACATGCGTGCCGCTGTCGAGGTCGTAATGGAACACGCTGCGCATGTCCAGCTCGTGCCCGGACAAACCCCTCAGCTCGGTGACGGACATCAGGCGGCGCGTGCCGTCCACCAGCCGCGCCACATGCACCAGCAGGTGGATGGCGCTGGCGACCTGGCCGCGGAAAGTCAGCTCGCTACCGTTGTAACCGGCGAAGCCCGCCAGCAGTTCGAGGCGGTGGATGGCGTCGCGCGTGCTGTTGGCGTGGATCGTGGTCATGGAGCCGTCGTGGCCGGTGTTCATGGCCTGCAGCATGTCCAGCACCTCGTCGCCGCGCACCTCGCCGACGATGATGCGGTCGGGGCGCATGCGCAGCGCGTTGCGCACGAGGTCGCGCGCAGTCACGGCGCGTTCGCCTTCGAGATTCGGCGGGCGTGTTTCCAGGCGCACGACGTGGCCGTGGCTGAGGCGCAGTTCCGCTGCGTCCTCGACCGTGATGATGCGCTCCGGCGCCGGGATCCACTGCGACAGCAGATTCAGGAAGGTGGTCTTGCCGGAGCCGGTGCCGCCGACCACGATCAGGTTGGTGCGGCTAGCGACGCGCTGCTTGAGGTAGTCCAGTTCCGCCGCGCTGACCGTGCCGGAACGCAGCAGGTCGTCCGCGCTCAGCGCCTTCTTGCGGAACTTGCGGATCGACAGGCACGGCCCGTCCAGCGCGATCGGCGGGATGATGGCGTTGACGCGCGAGCCGTCCGGCAGGCGCGCGTCCACCATCGGCGTGGACTCGTCCACGCGCCGGCCAATGGGCGAGAGGATGCGCTGGATCACGCGCACCACGTGGGCGTCGTCGAAGAAGCGCACCGGCGCGGTGTAGAGCCGGCCGTCGCGCTCGATGAACACGTGGTTGGGCCCATTGACGACGATGTCATTGACGGTGTCGTCCTCGACCAGCGACTGGATCGGCCCGTAGCCCATCAGCTCGTCGCGCGCGTCGTGGGCCAGCGCCTCGGACTCGCGCTGGCTCACCGGCAGGCGCTGCTCCATCACGTAGCGGCGCATCTGCTCGTTGATGAAGCGGTCCAGCTTGGGCGCGTCCCACTGGTCGATCTCGAGGTTCAGGCCCTCGATCTGCTGGATCAGGTGACGGTGAAACGTACTCTTGAGCTGCTGGTACTGGTTCGACAGCCGGAAGCTGGTGAGCTGATCGGGATGGACCGCGCTCATGGTCGCCACCCGCTCTTGCGGAATGGGGTGTTGTGATTGTTATATTTTATTTTCATATACTTAAATATTTTAATAAAATTTAACAACCTTTGATTCGTGAAGCTTGAGAGCGGGTGGCGACTCCTGTCTTCCCTCTCCCACTTGTGGGAGGGGGATCGACGGAGAGGGATCGAAGCTCCGTGTGCGCAGAGAGGAATTCAACTGAACCACCTCTCCAGCAAGCCCATCGGCGCCGCTTCGGCCTTGCCCTCACCCGCGAGCAGCGTTGACGCCAGCGTGCGCATATCGGCGCAGTACATATCCTTGGGCGCCACCGCAAACAGCGGCTCGCCCGCGTTCATCGCCTGCACCCGCGCCGTGCTGTCGCCGCCGAGCGCCGCCAGCAGCGGCAGGTCGAGCAGCTCGGCGAGGTTCTTCGGCTCCAGGCCGAGACGGCGGTGATAGCCGTCCACCACCAGCGCGGCGCGGTCCAGCGCGCAGTCTTCCAGGCGCAGCGCGCGCAGCAGGTACTTGTTGTGGCGCGACTTGATGATCGACTGGTCGGTGAGCAGCAGCGTGCGGTCGGCCTGCGCGATGATGCCGGTCATGCCGGACAGCGGCAGATGGCCGTCGAGGGCCACCACCACGCAGCCGAACAGCCCGCGCAGCGTCTGCAAGAGCTTGAGGAATTCCTCGACATTGATCTGCGCATTGCCGATCTGGTCTTCCGGCAGGCTCAGCACATACAGACCGCTCACATGCTTGGTGAACGCGGTATCCACCAGCGTCTGGTCGCAGCGGTACACGTCACCGACCGCATCCAGCACGCTGTAGGCGAGATTGAGATTGAGGAAGATCGCGCCTGCGCCGGCCGGCGTCGCGACATCCACCAGCAGCACCCGCTCCGGCCGCGGCAGTTTCTCGTTGCAGGCCAGCGCGAGGTGCACGGCGGTAAAGGCGATCGCTTCGCCCGGATTGGCCGAGACCACCGCGAACAGTTTTCCCTGCTTGCGGCTGCCGGCCGGGCCGGTCTGTGCGGAGCGGCGCAGCAGCTTGTCGAGCAGCGCGGCGACGTTGGCGTCGTCGCGGAGCAGCACGAAGAAATCGCGCGCGCCCGCGCGCATCGCCGCGAGCACCACGTCCGGATTGCTGTCCGCGCCCAGCCCCGCCACCGGCACGTCCGGCATGCGCTCGAGGAAACGCTCGACCATGCCCACGCGCTGGCCGGCGGTCGCGGCCTCGAACTGGAAGAACACGATGTCTGCGCGGCCCATCGCCTGCACGCGCACGATCAGGTCTTCCGCGTCCAGCGGGCGCAGCAGCGTGAACGTCACGCCCTCGGCGGCGTTCTGCAGCCAGTTCAGATAAACCGGATCATCGGCGACGACGATGGCCTGGGTCTTCATTGCGTCCCTGCCTGCCGTGGCTACTTGCTGAAGCCGGTATCGAAATTGCCGCGCTCCAGGAACATGGTCCGCGCGAAGCTTGGATCATAGTTGTCGTACTGCGCGCCCGGCAGCGGCGGCAGCCTGGCCTCGCGCGCCAGCGGCCGCACCAGGTGCGGCGTCACCACCATGATCAGCTCCTTGTCCTGGCGGTTGATCGAGGTGTTCTTGAAGAACGCGCCCAGCACCGGGATGTCACCCAGCCACGGCACCTTGTTGACGTTGTTGATCAGATTGCTCGACACCAGCCCGGAGATGACGAAAGTCTCGCCGTCGCCCAGCTCTACCGTGGTATCCGTGCGCCGCACGATCAGCGAAGGCACCGCGACGCCCGCCACGGTGATGCCGTTGGAGAAGTCGAGATCGCTGACTTCCGGCGCGACCTTCATCGCGATGCGGTCGCGCGACAGGATGGTCGGCGTGATGTTGAGACGCACGCCGAATTCCTTGTACTGGATCGTCACCGCGCCGGAGGTCGCGCCGCCCTGCGTCACCGGCACCGGAAACTCGCCGCCCGCCAGATAGCTCGCGGTCTGGCCGCTCATCGCCACCAGGCTGGGCTCCGCCAGCGTGCGCGACAGGCCCTTCTGCTCCAGCAGGCTCAAGGCCGCATAGAGGTTGTTGCCGATGTCGCCGACCACTATGTTGAAGGCGTTCTGTACCGGCAGCGTGCCGGTCAGCGCACCCGCGGTGCTCACGATGGAAGGCGAGCCGGGCTGGGTGAAACTGCCGTACTGACCATTTCCCGCGAGCTTGCCGAGATTGAGCCCGAACTGCTGCAGGGTGGTGCGGCTGACTTCTGCGATCTTCACCTGCGTCATCACCTGAGATGACAGATCCACGCTGCTGCGGTCCACTACCTTGGCGTCCTTCTGGCCCTGCGTTGCCGCGATCTTGGCACGCCGATAGGCCAGCAGGTTCGGCAGTTTTCCTTCGAGACGCTGGCCCGGATCGATCACCGCGCCCTTGAGTTCCGGATCATTCACCGTCGTCCGCAGCGGATCGACCGCCGCGCCGACGCGGATGCGGTACTGCGTGGGCAGGCCCTGCTTGGTGCGCCACACCATCAGCGTGGTGATGCCGAGCTTCTTGCCGCTCACCAGCAGTTCGCGGCGGTTCACTACATTGACATCGGCGATCTCCGGATCGCCCACCGCGACGCGCGCGATGCCGCCCGGTTCGCGTATCAGTTTCTGCGCGCCCTGCTCGACCATGATGATGTCGCGGCCGGCGGGAGACGGTGCCTGTGCGCGACTCGCCCAGGGCAGCGCCAGCATCAGGACCAGCGCGAACAAACGAACAAGAGAGTTGTTTTTCATGGCGCGCGTCCTAGTTGGCTTTGACACGATCGAGCTTGGAACCGCGGTATACCTCGACCGTCGGCGGCGCCTTGTGTTGTTGAGACGGCGGCGGCTTCACGCGGCCCAGTTCGGCCAGGGTAATCGCCTGGTCAGGCACCTTCGCGGCGGCGGCCTTGGCCAGCGCCTCCGGCGACAGCGGCAGCCCGCCCGCCGTGGTCTGCTCTGTGTTCGCGGTTTCCGTCGTCTGCGGCGCCTGACTGTGCAGGGCCAGACGAATCTGCCCCATGCTCACGCCCAGCATCACGCGCGTGGTATCCGCGTCCGGAATTGCCAGAACCGCCGTGCGCTGATGCCGCTGTTGTTGCGGTGTCTTGCCGTCATCCTTGATGCCTTCAGGGCGATCGATGATGCGGTCTTCATAGGCCAGCACGCGCGCATCTTTCAGCAGTACGCGCGACTGCTGCGGAATGCCCTCGCCGCCGCCCGGCAGGTAGAGCAGCACATCGACGATGTCGCCGGGGCGCACGAAATCGCCGACCGCGATGACATCGCTGACCTCGACCGAAACCGCCTGGTAGCCAGCCGGGATCACCTTTGCCA
>JBOICL010000203.1:0-1832 GCA_050740055.1 Stenotrophobium sp. | reverse complement strand
CTCCACAAATCCCATGCGCTTGTAGATGTTGTGGGGGTGAAATAATTCATATGGAGCAACCCTGCTCTTGGTCACTCGCAACAGATCACGGTATTCCTTGAGGTGGTCTTTCCGGATTTTGTGAACTTGGATGTTGGGGTGCTGGGAAACAATCCAGTCAATGAAGTGCTGCACACCGCCTCTGTACTGGCGGGTTGACTTCACCTTGCTCGCTGTCAGTTCATCTATGAATGCCTTGAATGCTGAATGGATGTTCTTGGGCGTGATGCCATGCAGCTTCTCGAAGGTGCCTGCAATTTCATCCTTCGCCGCCTTCTTTGCCTCATCCCTGATGGCCTGAACCTGTGCAGGTTGAGCTAGGAGTGCTGCAACTGGTGGTGGCGCGGGTTGGATGGCAGGAGCAACCCTGGCAGCTTCCTGGGCCAACAGGAGGGCTTCCTTGGCATCCTTGAAGTCCTGCGGGTTGTTGGGGTCGGTGTTCTTGATGTAAGGCTGGCCGTTGGGCAGCACATCAAGGTTGAAGGGAATGGCATTGACCTCTGCCGGTGGCGCAGCTTCATCATTGCGCAGAAAGATGGGCTTGCCATCAGACCCCTTGTAGAAGCGGCCTATGTCACTGACATCATCAACGTTGTTCTTGTTCTTCATGGTCCCCTTCCATTCAGCAAACTTCATCAGCAGTTCGGCGCTGAGTGAAAGGGAAAGAACACGTGCCTCATCCCTGTTGCTGGTTTTTAGACTTTGAAAGATTTCAGCCTGTCCGAGCAAAGGTTGCAAGGACTTGGGAACGGGGAGGCGAAGGAAGAAAGTTCCAGAGCGAACAGCAAGATACGGCATGGCTCGTCCTTCACCGGACTAAGCTCTGGACTAGACCCCCATTTCAAAACCCTTGTTTCTCATGTGATTACAAGGGGTTACGGGATAGTGGTCGGGGCGACAGGATTCGAACCTGCGACCTCTTGCTCCCGAAGCAAGCGCTCTACCAAGCTGAGCTACGCCCCGTCTGTGTATCAGCTGGCGCGGCCGCTGTTGTAGCGGGCCAGGCCAATCAGCGCATTTTTGCTGGGCGAATCGGGAAGATCGCCTAACGCGCTTTCTGCTTCGCGGGAGTACCGTTCAGCGAGCGCGCGAGTGTAAGGGATGGCGCCGGTGGATTCAACGGTTTCGAGCACTTTTTGCAGGTTTTCCAGCTTGCCTTCGCGGATCGCGCCGCGGATCAGTTCGGACTGTTCCGCATTGCCGTGTTTCATGGCGTGGATCAGGGGCAGGGTGGGTTTGCCTTCGGCCAGGTCGGTGCCGAGATTCTTGCCGCTGAGCTTGGGGTCGGCGGTGTAGTCGAGCAGATCGTCCATGATCTGGAAGGCGAGGCCCAGCTTGTGGCCGTATTCCGCCATGCGCCGCTCGCTGACCGTATCGGTCTCCGCGCACATCGCGCCCAGGCGCGCGCTGGCCTCGAACAGCCGCGCGGTCTTGAGTTCGATCACGCGCAGGTAGCGCTGCTCGGTGACATCGGGATCGCCGCAGTTCATCAGTTGCAGCACTTCGCCTTCGGCGATGGCATTGGTGGCGTCGGCCATGGTGCGCATCACGGGCATGCGGCCGGAATCCACCATCATCTGGAAGGCGCGGGAATAGAGGAAATCGCCGGAGAGCACGGCGCCGGCATTGCCCCAGACGGCATTGGCGGTCTTGCGGCCGCGGCGCAGGCCGGAGGCGTCCACCACGTCGTCGTGCAGCAGGGTGGCGGTATGGATGAATTCGATTACCACTCCCAGCAACGGCGCCTGGTCGCCCTGTGCGCCAAGCGCGCGCGCTGCCAGCAGCAGCAACGC
>JBOICL010000202.1:0-4392 GCA_050740055.1 Stenotrophobium sp. | reverse complement strand
TCCACACACATTGCCCTTCGGGCAAGCACCGTGTCGGCACCCGCTCTTGATTATTGGGGCAAAATTGTTGTTTTAATATATTGATTAATTTATTAAGTAGTAGTTAAATAAAAACAATATGAAATCCCAAACTAAACAGAGCGGGTGGCGGTGCAGGACATGAGCGAGGCCGCGGGAACGCCCTTGCAGGTCGTGCAGCGGCTCAAGCCCGCGCTCGCCGCTGCCGCAGCCAGGGTTTTTGCCGCCAGTCCCTTCGTGCGCCAGGTCTGTGAACTCGATGCCGAGTTATTTCCCGGCTGGCTGGAAAGTGGCCTGTTCGAGAACAGCCGTGCGCCTGGCGAAACCGCGCGCCTGATCGCCGCCGGCTGCGCGGACGCGGCTGACGAGGCCGCGCTGATGCGTGTGCTGCGGCAGTTGCGACGTCGTGCGATGGTGCGCATCGCGTTCCGCGATCTGGCCGGTTTTGCGCCGCTGGACGAAACGCTCGGCGACCTTTCCGATCTGGCCGACGCCAGCTGCGCCTGCGCACTGGAACATGCCGCGAAAAACCTGCAATCGCGCTGGGGCAAGCCGCGCGGCGAAAGCGGTGCCGATGCGCATCCGGTCATCCTCGGCATGGGCAAGCTCGGCGGGCACGACCTGAATTTCTCCTCCGATATCGACCTGATTTTCTGCTACACCGAGGCCGGCGAGACGAGCGGAGCGAACAGCGTCAGCAACGAGGAATATTTCAATCGCCTGGCGCAGGACACCGCGCGCATCCTGTCGGCACGCACCGCGGACGGTTTCGTGTTCCGCGTGGACACGATGCTGCGGCCCTTCGGCTCCGCCGGCGCGCCGGCCTGGAGCTTCGATGCGATGGAGTCCTACTACCAGACGCATGGCCGCGAATGGGAGCGCTACGCTTTCATCAAGGCGCGGCCCATCGCGGGCGACCTCGAAGCGGGCGCGACGCTGCTGAAGACGCTGCGGCCCTTCGTCTATCGCCGCTACCTCGATTACACCGCCATCGTCAGCCTGCGCGAGCTGAAGCGCATGATCGAGGACGACGTGCGGCGCAAGGGCATGGAAGACAACATCAAGCTCGGCGCGGGCGGCATCCGCGAGATCGAGTTCATCGTGCAGTCGTTCCAGCTTGTGCGCGGCGGCCAGGAAGCGCCGCTGCGCGACAGCCGCTTGCGTGTGGTGCTGCGCTATCTCGCCCAGGCCGGCCATCTGTCCGCGCAAACCGCGACAGAGCTGGACGAGGCTTACATATTTCTGCGCCGCGTGGAAAACGCCATACAGATGTATGCCGATGAGCAGACGCACGCGCTGCCGAAATCCGCCGAAGCGCGCGCCGCGCTGTGCATGGCGATGGATGCGGCGGATTGGAAGGAACTGGGCACAAGGCTGGAACGGATACGCGATTTCGTGCAGCGCGAGTTCGGCCGCGTCTTCGGCGAACCCGTTGCGCCGCAAGCCGGTCAGGCCAGCGGCTTGCAGAGCGTGGTGGATGCGATCTGGAACAGGCTTTCATCCGAGCAGGACAGCCTCAGCGCCTTGCAGGCGCAGGGTTTCACCGCGCAGACGCAGAACCTGCTGGACGCGCTCAACGACCTGCGCAACGCGCGGCTGGTGCGCGCCATGCAGGAGACTTCCGCGCTGCGCCTGCAGGCCCTGCTCACGCCGCTGCTTGCGGAATGTCTCAGGCAGGCGCGCCCCACCGAGGCGGCCCTGCGCACACTCACCATAGTCAGCGCCATCGCCGGGCGCTCCACCTATCTCACCCTGCTGCACGAGAGCGAAACCGCGCGTGCGCACCTCGTGCAACTCTGCGCCGCAAGTCCCTGGCTCACCGACCTGCTCGCGCAGTCGCCGGTGCTGCTCGACAATCTGCTCGATGCGCGCACGCTTTACGCGCCGCCAGAGCGCGCGGAACTCGCCGCCGATCTCGCTGCGCGCTGTGCGCATTTCGGCGCGAACGACACCGAAGCCGCGATGGATGTGCTGCGCCGCTACCAGAAGGAAATCACCCTGCGCGTCGCCGCCGCCGACGTGATGCACGCACTGCCGCTGGTCAAGGTCAGCGACCGCCTCACCTGGCTCGCCGAGGTCATCGTCAACCAAGCGCTGGCATTTGCCTGGGCGGAAATGCGGGCGCAATACGGCCAGCCGCTACGCGCCGATGGCCGGCCCGCCGCCTTCGCGGTAATCGCCTACGGCAAGTTCGGCGGCATCGAGATGGGCTACGGCTCGGACATCGACCTCGTGTTCCTACACGATTGCGATGCGCTGGACGCCGAGAGCGTGCAAGGCCCGCGTGCCATCAACAACAGCGTCTATTTCTCGCGCCTCGCCCAGCGCCTGATCAACTGGCTGGCGACGCAGACGCCCGCTGGTCGCGCCTACGAAGTCGATATGCAACTGCGCCCCAGCGGCAATTCCGGCCTGCTCGTCACCAGCCTCAAAAGTTATGCCGACTACCAGCGCGACAAGGCCTGGACCTGGGAACATCAGGCACTCACGCGCGCGCGGCCGGTGGCCGGCGACGAGGCGCTGGGGCAGGCGTTCAGGCAACTGCGCGCGGAGGTTCTGATGCGCTCGCGCGAACCGCGAAAGCTCCGCGACGAGATCGTCGATATGCGCGCCAAGATGCGCCAGCACCTGGAAAAGAAAGTGCCGGGCAAGTGGGACGTGAAGCAGGGCGAGGGCGGCATGACCGAGGTTGAGTTCATCACCCAGTTCCTGGTGCTGCGCGATGCCCACAAGGACGCCGCCATCGTCGAGTGGAGCGACAACTGGCGACAGATCAATGCGCTGGAGCACGCCGGTTCGGTGAGCGCGGCGCAGAAGGCGGCGCTGATCGAGACCTACCGCCGCTACCGCGCATGGACGCACGTGCGCGGCCTGCAACTGGAAGACGCGCTGGCGGAAGCTGGGCAGTTCGATGCGGAACGCGAGACAATACGGTCCAGCTGGCAAACACTTCTCGCTTGAAGATTTATGGACTCCCTCTCCCCCGCAGGCGGGGAGAGAGAACTGGAGAAAGACGCAATGATCATCGTCACCGGCGCGGCCGGTTTCATCGGCTCCAACATCGTCATGGCGCTCAACGAGCGCGGCATCACCGACATCATCGCGGTGGACGATCTCACCGACGGCACCAAGTTCCGTAACCTCGCGCAGGCGGAGATTGCCGACTACATGGACAAGGACGCCTTTCTGGCGCTGGTCGAGGCCGGCAAGCTGCCCAAGCCCGACGCCGTGTTCCATCAGGGCGCGTGTTCGGCCACCACCGAGTGGAACGGCAAGTTCGTGATGGACGTGAACTACCGCTACTCGCAGGTGCTGCTGCACTGGTGTCAGCGGCACAAGGCGCAATACCTCTACGCCTCCAGCGCCTCGGTTTACGGCATGGGCGCCAATGGTTTCTCGGAATCGCGCAACTGCGAGAACCCACTGAACATGTATGCCTATTCCAAGTTTCTGTTCGACCAGTATGTGCGCCGCAACGTGCTGGACAAGAAGCGTGTCAAGGGCGCGCCGCAGGTGGTGGGCCTGCGCTACTTCAACGTCTACGGACCGCGCGAGCAACACAAGGGCGGCATGTCCAGCACCGCTTTCCACTTCAACAACCAGGTCAAGGCCAGCGGCGAGTGCAAGCTGTTCGAAGGCTCGGACGGCTACGGCGCCGGCGAGCAGCAGCGCGATTTCGTGCATGTGGACGACGTCGTCGCCATGAACCTCTGGTTCTGGGACCACCCCGGCAAGTCCGGCATCTTCAACGCCGGCACGGGGCGCGCGCAGCCGTTCAACGATGTCGCCAACGCCGTGATCCAGTGGCATGGCAAGGGCCGGATCAACTACATCCCATTCCCGGACAGCCTCAAGGGCCGTTACCAGTCCTACACCCAGGCCGACCTCACGCGCCTGCGCAAGGCTGGCTATGACCGGAAATTCCTGACGGTGGAACAAGGGGTGAAGAAGTATCTGGATTGGTTGAATCTCCAACAATAAGAATATAGGGTTGATGAGCGTATGGACGTCCGTGAATTTCTAATTCAGTTTCAAGATTATTTAGCACCTAAGCTCGATACGTATGAGCAGGCAATTTACTTATATGTATTCCGTAATAGCCGAATGTTAGGTCTGGAGGAGGTGACGATCGGATTTGCATCGGCTCGCATTCGAATGGCCTGCGGTACCGGAGAGAAGGGAAAACCAATGTCTCAGCATACTGCTTACGTGAAGGTGGCTTCTCTTCAAGCTAAAGGCTGTCTCAATGTTATTCGTACTAACAGCTTGCTGAAAAACTCGACAAGGATTCTGCTGTCTGAGCGTGGGACATTTTAGCGCTGGGGACAAGGGATGCGAGGGACACAAGAACAACAGGGTGCGCTGTTCAGCTAC
>JBOICL010000201.1:0-21467 GCA_050740055.1 Stenotrophobium sp. | reverse complement strand
ATGTTTTTCGGCGTCACGATTTCCGTGGCGATCAGGCGGCCGTATTCCTTCGATACTTCCATGCGGCGCTTGAGGAACAGGCCGTGCCATTGAAACAGGCCCAGGTACTTGGTCGGATGCTTGGGATTGAAAATCATCTTCAGCGCGAGCCAGTCGGTGAACCAGCCGGTGAAGCCGCCAAACAGCGGCATGACCCAGGCGTTATGCGTGAGCGCCCAGGTCACCGCCTGCACGCAGCCGATGGCGAAACCGAAGAACAGGCCGGAATTGCGGATGAAGCGAAACTCGCCGGAACCGGCTTCGAGAAAGATGCGGTTCAGAAGTTTCTTGTCACGCAGTAGGTTGCTGACCACCATGTCCTTCAGGTCGAACACCGAATCGATGTTGGCCTTGATGTCGTTCATGATCTCCTTGACGATTTCCGGCGCTTCTTTCTGGATGCGATGGATGATCATCTGCTTGACGCTTTCCGGCGCCGACTCCCACAGGCCCGGCGCGAAATGCGAGGCCACTTCACGGGTGATGTCCTCGACCGCCGCCAGCAGCGGCCCTTCAATTTCCTGCGCGATACGCTCGGGATCGAGCTTGTCGAAGATATCCTTGGGCTTGATCAGCCGGGTGGTCATGGTGTCGCAGGCGATGCTGGCCATGATTGCGGCCTTTCGCGGCACGATGCCCTGCCAGCCCAGAAAAGGTGGCTTGATGCCTAGAAACTCGATGGGCTCGAACATCATCTTGATCGCGACGATCTTGGTGACGAAGCCGATGCCCGCCGCGACGAAAGGCATGGAGGCGTACAGAACCCAGTTGGTCTGCACGTCTTCCACAATCTCATGAAAACTCATCATTGGCCTTCTCCTGCATGGAATTGAATGTCTTTGAAACTTTTGACTTCTGAAATATCTTCGCCGACGCGGGACGCGGCCCATAGCGCTTTGCCGGTCTCGGACGCGTGCAGCGTGCGCCGGATGATGTGGCCCTTCAATCCGCTTTTCTGCAGGCGCGTGATGGTATTGCGCACATCGGTATTGGTTTCGAGAATTTCATACGCGGTTTTCTGCGCCGGGTCTTCCGGCCCGATACCGGTCAGGCCCCAGCCGCGCAACTGCTGCACGTAGATATGGGTCAGTTCATGCCGCATGACGCCGGCGCTCTTGCCGACATTGCTGATGCACTCGACCGCGGGATCGGTCGCCAGCCCGAAACGCGGGCCCGCGTAGATGTGGATCAGGGGATATGACGAACCGTCCGCCAGGGCCGACAGGATGCGCACATGATCCGGCAGCAGATTCCTCAGCACCAGGTCGTAATAGTCCGCCTCCGCCTGTTCGCGGCTCAGTTCGGAAGATGCGTTCAGCATGGCCTGGACACGAGTGCCCAGATCGACATGGCTTGCCGGCCCGGAACGACCCTGTGAAGGCCGCATGGACACCGCGAGCACCGAGACCTGGGACGGTGGGCCGACCTGGTCGAGACGGCCTTTGAGTTCCTGCAATATCCGGCGTTCTGCTCGATCCAATTTTTCCTGCATATATTCGCCGCCCGGCAGGCGTTTGAGCAGGCGTGTTGTCAGGGTTTCGCGGCCTGACGCATCGGTCAATGCTTTCATGGAGAGCCCTCGGAAGACTTTGGCTGGGGTACCGCCGGCGATGGCGACGCTGCCGGGGATGCTGCGGCAGATGCCGGCGCATTCGCTTGCGCTTCCTTCTCAAGCCGCAGTGTTTTCACGCGCAGCCCCAGGTCGGCGTGCTTGATGATAACCGGCACCGGTGTCGCGGGCATGTGCACTCTCAGGCCGAAACTCGCGAGCACCGGCGCGGTGACTTCACGAGCTACCTTCAACCGCGTCTTGAGAACCGTGTCCACCGGCGCGGCGATGGTCTGGTCGAGCGCGAGGCGCACCGGGCCGCGGTAAACGAAGTGGATTTTCGTGTTCACCGGCACGACGAAGGAGACCGGCTGCTCGAACTTCAGTGGCAGCTTGACCTCGAAGGCCACATCGCGCAGGCGCTTGATCTTGCGGTAGGTGAAGTCGGTCACACCGTGGATGTCCGCGATGGTATCCACCGGCACCGCACCCTTGTAGGTGATGACCATCTGGATCGGCACCGTGGTGTCGAGCACGATGTCGGCGTCATACGTGCCCTTCACCGGCAGTTCCAGTGTCTGCTTGAACGGCACGGTGGCATCGATATAGCCGTCGAGCCCGATCTTGATCCTGTTGGTGGCCTTGGTGTTGGCAAACGCTTCCGGCTGGAACAGCACCATGCCGGGCTGGTCGGTCAGCGTCAGCCCGACGATGAGGTGTGCATACAGCCAGAAACCCAGCCAGCCGCCGCCGGCGATCAGCACGCACAGAATGGCGACATAGGCCAGGCCGCGTTTCATGGCTGCCCGGCCGGTGCTGCGGCCGGGGCCGCGTGACCGGCCGCCGGCGCGGCCTGCGCCTTATCATCTTCACCAGCGGTCTTCAGGCGCAGCGTATGCAGCGGCAGGCGCAGGTCAGCGTCGGTGATGATGATGTTCACCGGTTCGGGAACCGTGATCGTGGCCTGCAGGGCAGACTTGACCGGCACGCTCATTTCGCTGTGGATGGGGATGGTCGTCGCGATGTCCGCTTTCAACTGAACATCCAGCGCCTGTTTCAGGCGCGCAGTGATCGGCGCGGTGAATTTCAGATGCACCATCTGATCAACCGGGATATTCAGATCGACCGGCACCTTGGCGTAAACTGGTATCTTGCCGCGCAACGGCAGGTCATGCGTATCGCCCAGCAGGTTGGCCTTGACCACCGTATCCACGTCGAGCAGTTGATTGATGACGATGAACTGGTGCAGCGGCACGTTCATCTTGATCGGCACATCGCTGTCGAAACTGGCGATCACATGCAGGGTATCGTTGATCGGCACCTTGATGCGCTGGTCGATCGGCACCGTGGTGGTGATGCTGGTATTGAGCAGGATGTCGAGATTGTTGAGCACGTCGGCGCTGACGTTGATCGGCTCCGGCAGCACCACGGTCGCCGCCTGGTTCTTCAGCGCCAGACGCGCGTCGATGTTGCGGAACACCCAGACGCCCGCGAGCATGCCGCCGCAAATTGCGCCGATCAGGATAATCAGTCCCAGCACGACGATTTTCTTGTTCATTATCTATTCCCCTTCAACCGCTCAGAACCGTACACCGAGACTTGCCGCGAAGAAATCCCGGTCGTGCAAGGTATTGTGATTGCCGCCACCGAAAAAGAAGGTCTGCGTCAGGCTGGCTTCGTAAGGACCATAGCTGAACCTGATGTCGGCGACGCCCAGCTTGCGTCCCTGCAGGAAGTTTTCGCCCAGGCCCGGCGACACGCCATGCACGTCGTGGGTAAACACCAGAAACGGACGCACATCGAACCCGGGAATCAACACGTCGCTATAGTGCAGCAGCGCGCCGAGGCGGTAGCCCCAGGAAAACGGAGTGACATACCCGCCGACGCTGCGGATCGGGTTGATGTGCAGGTTGTTGCCCGTGTCAGCCGCGCCCGGTCCCGCCGCCGTATCGGTGCCCGGCCCCTCGAACTGGAGTCTCGACAGCGGCGGAAGGTTCGGCACCCAGATATTGGTGATCTCCATCAGCAGCGCCGAGTCGGTGGTGCCGAGAAAATCACTGTTGCCGAAAATGCGCGTCAGGCCCAGCGAGCTTTGCTCTACGTGCAGCCGCTCATAGCCGCGGATGTACGACCCCGGCACGATCTCGCCGGGCACGCCGCCGCGATAGGCGGTGACAAAATCGGGAATCGCAGTGCGTGAACCGGGCACCGTCGTGTTGAGCAGGTCGGGTGCGCCGAGCAGGCCCTGCAGCGCGTTGATCACACCGGCCGGATTTCCGGTCGCGCTCACAGCGGTGTTGATCGCGTTGCCGGGCTGCTGTGCGGACGCAATCAGCCCCGGCAGAGTGTTCGCCGTGCCGAACAGGGGGATGTCCTGCCTGGGCAGGGCCGGTTGGAATGCCGCAAACAGCACATCTTCCAGGTCCACCTGCACCGGCTGGTTCGGGCGGTAGGCAATCTCGCCGCGGACCGCCAGGCCCTTGATGACCGTGCTGAAACTCAAACCGAACAGGTGAATGTTTTCCGCATAATCGAGAAAGTAATGGCCCGTGCCCAGCGGCACCGCATCGCGCAGGTGAGTGCCAGGAACGCCGCAGTCCGCAATGAAGCTGGTCAGGTCAACCGCATCGTTGCCGTTCGGGTTGCCCTCGTGACGCGTGCAACTGGCGGCGGAGGCGGTGGCGCTCGCGTTGGGAATGCGCGAGTGGTAGTTCGCGGCGTAAAGTCCGATCTCGGAGCCTTCCATGCTCTGCGGGTGGAAGTAGAGCGCCATACCGTACTGCCCCATGTTGCGGGGATTATGGTTAGCCGTTCTGCGCAGGGTATAGCTGGTGTTGGTGACCAGCGCGAAAACCGGATTGCCCGGCGTGCCGATCTGCTGCGGGTCATAGGCGGCCTTGGCGAAGGGCGCGATGATGCCCTCATTCTTCGTCACCTCGTTGCCGGCATTGAAGAAAGAGAAGTACGAGCCACGGGGCGGGATTCCAACCGGACGCCACTCGAACTGGTAGAACGCTTCCGAACTGAGCTGATCGGTCAACGGCGCGCGCAGCAGCAGCATGCCTTCCGGCCGGTACACTTCGTCAAGATCCTGGCCGGGGCGGGTCAGGTTGTTGGCATCCGGTGGATTGATGATGTTCAGGCTGCCCTGGGTCACGAAACTCGACTCGCCCCAGACCAGCCGCTGCCGGCCGATGCTCACGTCCAGCGGACGACCGAAAACATCAAAGGTATCCTGCACATAGGTATCGAGTAGTTGCACGTCGTAGCCGAGGTCGCGCAGGGTCTTGGGATCACGCTTGCTGTAGACCTGATGCCCCGGCGGCGGACCGGGCTGGGTGATCTCGTTGGGATGATTTTCCTTGAGCCTCGCGTTGACGTAGTCGTAAAACGCCAGCACGCCGGCATGAAACTGCAAGTCGCCGCGCCTGATCTGGAAAATCGAGGTCCATTTCACCGGAGAGGCGATCACGTCACCCTTGTCGTAGTTCAGGTCGCCTTCGTCATACACCGAGTTGCGCGCGCCCGGCGCCGCCAGCCAGCGGTCATTGGGCGCGGAGTTGTTGGCCGCGGCGGAGAGGCAGTCATCCGCCGAGCACAGGGTGGGATTCAGGTTCGACTTGCCGATGAGGTTCGGGTCGGCGGCCTTTTCGCGCCACGCGGCGCCGACGGTGATGCGGTTATGCCAGTCCGTCTCCCAGCCGTCGGCAAACGCGAATTGCGGCAGCGCGGCCAGCAGCGCCAGCAGCGCCAGCGCACGAGCGCGGTCAGCCCTTACTTGCGCCATGATCACCCTCCCCGTTTTTGGATTCTTCTTTTTGCACTGGCGTCTCACGCTTACGGCTGCTGCGCCAGAAATGGATGCGCGGCAGCGGCAGTTCTTCGACCTTGTCGGCGATGGATTCGGTCTGCCCCTGCAGGGTCTGCAAGCGCTCCATCAGCGTCTCCATGTAGACCACGATGCGGAACAGCGAGAGCAGCGATTCCAGCACGACGCGCACCGTGACGATTCCGGCCACGGAGGTGATCGGCATGATCAGGATCAGCCAGACCAGGCCGGAGGTCAGCGACTGCTGGAAGGCCTCGACCGCGAGATAGAGATTGATGGCGACGACGCCGCTGGCTGCCAGCACGTAGATCGTCGGCGCCATCGCGGTGGTGATGATGTGGTGCAACTGCACGTCCGCCAGCCCGCGCAGGATTTCGGCGACGCCGCTGCGCACATCCGCCCAGCGCGTCTGCGTCTCCACCTGCTTGTCGGCTGGTTGATCCACTTGCTGCTCCCCCGGTCGCTACGATCTTTATACACGCCAACCCAGGCACCGCGCGAAACCTGCCTTCTTCGCCGCACTGCCCTGACGCCCCATCCCGCCCGTCTGGTGATGCAACGCCGGTCACAAGATCAGACGTTACGCCTCTGCGGGCTCGTACCCAGGATATGGCCTTGCACCCTAACCGGAAACTTGTCAGTAAGAAATGGCACAATGAGACAAGAACTGACATTTGGGGACAGAGATGGCGGCATCCTGGGATTACCCGCGGAATATTTGCAGCGTCCGCGTACTGACCGAACTCGGTGCGGATCACGGCATGAGCGTGACGCAATGCCTGGCCGGCACGCGCATCGACGCCGCGCGGCTCCAGTCCCACGACGCCGAGGTCAGCGCTCACGATGAGTTGCAGGTAATCCGCAACCTGCTGACCACGCTCGGCAACGACCTGCCGCTGAGCCTGGACGCCGGCATGCGCTATCACCCCACCACCTTTGGCGTCTGGGGTTTCATGATCCTGAGCAGCGCCAGTGTGCGCACGGCGCTGGAACTGGGCCTGCGCTACATACAGCTAACCTCGTGCTACAGCCGCATCAAGCTGATTGCCGCCGCAGATGAAGTGCAGATCATTGCGTCCGACGATGAACTGCCGCCCGACGTGACGCAATTTCTGGTAGAGCGCGACGGCGCCATGCTGATGACGCTGGCAAAGGATTTGCTGCCTGGAAATCTCGTCCTGACCCGCGTGGAAACGAAATATTCCCGGCCGCGCTACGTCAAACGCGCCACGGAACTGTTCGGCCGGGAAGTTTCCTACGGCCAGGACATGAACCGCACCGGCATCAGCCTCGCCGTGCTGGATCAGCCGCTCTCTCAGCGCGACGCGCCGATGTGCGGATATTTCGAAGCCGAATGCAAGCGCCTGCTGGAGCGGCACCGGCATGTCGGCAACATCGTCGCCAAAGTGCGTGAGCGCCTGCACGGCCAGCCGGGCCGCGTTCCGACCATGCACAGCGTCGCGGCCGAGTTCAAGGAAACCACGCGCACCCTGCGCCGCCGCCTCGACGCGGCCGGCGCGACCTTTGAAACCCTCGCCGACGAAGTCCGCCAGACCCGCGCCGAACAGATGCTGCTGGACCGAACGCTGAAAATCACCGAGATCGCCGAACGGCTCGGCTACTCGGAACCCTCCAGCTTCATCCGCGCCTTCAAGCGCTGGCGCGCGATGTCGCCACAGCGCTACCGTCAGGCACGCAAGGATGCGTGAACCGGCGTGTGATTGAGGCTGTTTTCACGGCCACCCGCTCTTGATGAAAGTGAGTGATTATTGTTATTATTTATTGATTAATAATTAAAAATATAACTAATTAGTCACATTATCATATCGCTGAAATACGTGAGCGGGTCACTCGAATTCCGTCATACCGCAGACCGCAGCGTCCGCTCATTCGGCAGCTTCATCAGAAAGCGGCACAGCGCCGGGCACAGCAGCACCGCGCCAAGCATGTTGGCGCTGAACATGAACACCAGCAGGATGCCCATGTCGCGCTGGAATTGGAGGCCCGACCACAGCCAAGTGGCGACGCCGCCGGCCAAGCAGATGCCGGTGAAGATCACTGCCTTGCCAGTCTGGCGCAGGGTCTCGAAATAGGCGTCGTGCAGGTTGCGGCCATTCTCGTAAACCTCGTGCCGGATCACGTCGTAAAAGTAGATGCCGTAGTCCACGCCAATGCCGACCGCCAGCGCCACCACCGGCAGCGTCGCCACCTTGAGGCCGATACCGAAATAGGCCATCAGCGCATCGGCGAACACCGACACCATGAACAGCGGAATGCAGATGACCAGCAACGCGGCGACGGAGCGGTAGGCCAGCAGCAGGAACAGCGCGATCACGGCGTAGACCCAGAACACCGTGCCGAATTCCTTGGCCTGCACCACTTTGTTGGTCGCCGCCATCACGCCGGCGTTGCCCATCGCCAGCGCGAAGTGCACCGGGCAGACCTTGCCGTAACCGTGATAGGCGGCGGTCGCGGCGTCCACCGCCTGCTGCTGCACCTTGTATCCCGTGCTGGCGAGTATCGCCTCGTCGCTGACGCCGCCGGCGTAGAGCCGCTGCGCGTAAAGCTGCAACTGCTCCTGCGCCGCGCCCATCCGCCGCCGCGCCTGCCATTTATCGCCGCAATAGGCGGCGTTCACATCGGAGTGAATGGCGAAAAATGCCTGCGCGTTTTCGGCATCGATCTTCTTCGACGCGCTGACGACGCGCGCGAGGGTTTCGGCCCTGTGGTCGCTGGTGAACAGGTGCACCGGCATCGCGCTGCAATCCCAGTTGAGCATGCCGGTGCCGGTGGTGAACTTGCTGTTGAGCAGCACCAGCACGTTCTGGTTGCGCGGGATCACGTAGAACTTGATGGCGCTGTCGGAGAAGGCGGAATAGACCGTCTTGGCCAGATCGGCTATCGACACCACCGCCGACACGCCAGGCACGTTCTGCATGCGCCAGGCGTAGTCGTCGATCTGCTCCAGCACGCCATGGTGGATGCAGGCATTCGCATCCGTTTCAGCGATCACCTTGAGTTCGTCCAGACCGATGGCGAAGTTCTGCGCGATGGCGCGAGAATCGCGGTTGTAGACCGAATCCGGCCGCAGCTCCGGCACGCCGACCTGGGCATCGCCGGTGATGCGGAACTGCTGTTCCCACGCGCAGATGGCGAGCACGCCCACCGAACCAAGTATCAGCGCGAGGGCCACGCGCCGGTCGGTGACATGCGCCAGCAGCGTCCACAGCCGGTCGCCCGCGTCGCGCCGCTGCTGCCGCTGCGCACGGAAAGCCTCCACGTCCCGGATGCCTAGATACGACAGCCACACCGGCATCATCATCTTGTTGGTGACGATCACCGCCGCCATGCCGAAGCAGGCATTCACCGACATCTCGCGGATGATGCCGATGGGCACCTGATAGATGGTCAGGAAGCCCGCGACATTTGTCAGCAGGGCGATGGAACCGGGGATGAACAGGCGGCGGAAAGTTTCGCGCGAACCGTCGAAACTGTTGCGGCCGTGCATCACCTCGTCGGCCCAGGTGTTGACGTACTGCACGCCGTGCGAAGTGGAGACCGCCAGCACCAGAAACGGCACCAGGATCGAGAACGGATCGAGACCGTAGCCGAAGATCTTGAGCAAGCCGAACTCCCAGACCACCGCCACGATGGAGCAGCACATCGGCAGCAGCGCCAACCGGAAACTGCCCAGATACCACCACAGCGCCAGCATCGTGCCGAGTACCGCGAGCGCGAAGAAGCCGATGACCTTGAGCGTCTCGTCGCTGACATCGCCGACCATCTTGGTGAAGCCGATGATGTGAATGCCGATATCGGGGTCGTACTGCGGGTTCGCCTGCGCTGTCACCGTGACATCGCGGCCGCTGAAGGCAATGATCTGTGCCTGATCGTCACTGCCCTTGGTGGCGTGGAAATGGTGGAACCACAGACTCCAGCCCGGCGCGCTGAAACTCTCCGCCACTATGTCACCGGCCTTGAACGGCGCGATGTCGTGACTCAGCCTGAATTCGTAACGCCTGGGACTGGTGAAGCGCCGGCGTACCTTGTCCTCAAGCTGATGCGCGACTTCGCTGTAATCGAGCCTTTTACCGGTCCTTGGATCGGTCTCCACGACCGTCGCGAAAATCATCGCGCCGCGCTGATCCTTTGTGACCAGGCGGCCGATGATGCCAGCCTTGGCGACGTTGCTTTTGACCCGAGCGATCATCTCCGGCGTCGGCGAATATTCGACCGGCACCACGTTGGCGCCGCCGCCGAAGCCGCCCTCCACCACCTCGTAGAAACGCACGTCGGGCGTGAACAGCGAGGATACGTGCGCGCGGTCGATGCCGGGCAGGAAAAACACCTCGTCGGTCGCGGCTTTAAGCTCGCCGAGAAAACGCGGGTTATAGATGTCGCCGTGTTTCTGGATCAGCGCGACCAGCAAGGTATTGGCGCCGCCGAAATCCGTCTGGTACTGCTTGAACACCTGCATGTACGGGTGTTGCAGCGGAATAGATTTGTCGAAGCCGGGATCCGGCCTGATCTGCATCGCCTGGAACAGCAGGAACAGCGTCGCAACGGCAATGAGCACGGCGCTCGCAGTACGGCCACGCCTGCCGTAGATAAGCGGCTCCAGGGATTTCAGAATACCGCTGGCCGTGCCCGCCACGCGCTTACCACCCGCCCTGTCCGCATGGTGTCCGCATGCGGTTCACCCCGTTCCTACTTTTTTCTCGAGAAGAGACTGGTGAACTTGATAATGCCGTTGATCAGATTGATCGCCGCATCCGGCATCTTGATCTCCTTGCCCAGCATCTGCCCAATCATTTTCTTGTACTTATCGGAGTACGGCGGAAACATGATGTTGGGGTCGCCAACCGGCGGGCCCTCTTCCACCACCGAACGCGCGTTTGAGCACTCAAGGAAAGTGTAGTGCCCGCCGACGCGACCGATGCCGCTGGCGTTGATGCCGCCGAACGGCAGATATGGATTGGTACCGGACTGGATCAGGTTGTGGTTGATCACGGTGCTGCCGGAGGTGGTGCGCGCCAGATACCAGTCGATGGCCGCGCGATCCTTGGCGTAGACGTAGGAGCTCAACGGCTTCGGCCGACGGCGGATCGTCGCGATAGCCTGCTCACGTTGACCAAACGGGATGATGCAAAGAATCGGCCCGAAGATTTCTTCCTGCATGATGCGCATGTCTTCGGTCACGCCACTGAGGATGGTCGGCGCGACGAACAGGTCGGCGGCATTGGTCTGGCCTCCCAACTCGACTTTCGCACCCTGCGCAATGGCGTCGTCAAGCAGCGCCTTGATGCGCTCGAAGTGACGCAGGTTGACGATGCGCGGCAGATCGGCTGACTTGTCGAAGCCCTTGCCGTCGGCGTTGTACATGGCGGTCATGGCCTTGCCGAGTTCCGCGATGAACCCTTTGACGACGCTCTCATGCACCAGCGCGTAATCGGGCGCGACGCAGACCTGACCGGCATTGGCGACGCGGCCCCAGGCGATCTTGCGGCCGGCTTCGGCGAGGTCCGCTGTCTGGTCGATGATCACCGGATTCTTGCCGCCCATCTCCAGCGTCACGCTGGCGAAATGCTCCGCCGCCGCACGCATCACGATGCGGCCGACGCCGTGACCGCCAATGTAGAAGATGTGGTTGAACGGCAGCTTCAGCAGATCGGACGAGACTTCGGGGCCACCCTGCAGAACAGCGAATTCGTCTTCTGCAAAAACCTTGGCGACAATGTCAGCGATTACCTGCGCCGAATGCGGCGCCAGTTCCGAAGGCTTCAGGGCAAAGGTGCAACCGGCTGCGATCGCACCCATGGCCATGACGAAGGCTTCGGCGATCGGCGCGTTCCAAGTGGAAACATGCAGCACCATGCCCTTGGGTTCGTAGCGGATGTAGCTCTTCTTGCCGAGCGTCATCAGCGAGCCCTGGATCGGCTGGTTGGCCATCCACGATTCGAGATGCTTGGCGATGAACTCGGCCTCGCCCTTGACCATCATCAACTGCGCGTCGAGATCAGTTGGGCTCAGACGCAGTTCCTTGTAGCCGGCTTCGAGAATGGCGGGGCGCGCGTCCAGTGTGGCCTTGAGCAGGCGACGTATCTTGTCGGCACGATTGGCGGCGTTGGTCTGCGCCAGTTGCTGCGCCTTTTGCAACTGGCGATCGAACAGCGCGCTGTACGGATTGCTTTCCTTGAGGACGGCGTTCATTGGCAGTCCTCAGCCTTTGTAGGAAGGAATCTTGAAAGCGGAGCGCATCATCGCCTCCAACTGGCTGTCGGACAGCAGGCGGCGCATCAGGCCCATCGGCTTCACGTCCTTGCCCAGATACTCCATCGGCTTCCATTTCTTCTTGTTGAGAATGACTAGCGTGCCCTCAAGGGCCTGCTCGGGCGTTGCGCCAGTTTTCTCCAGCATGTCGGGCAGCACATGCATCACCGTATTACCCAGATGCGGCTCATAAACCTTGCGGATCGCTTCCGGCTGCTTGGCCCAGGTAATCTTGGTGTTGGCATGCGAGTTAGCCGACATGCCGGTGAGCACACCGCCGGGCACGATGGACGTCACCTGGATGCCGAACGCTGCCAGTTCGTGGCGCAGCGTCATGGTCATGCCATGAATGGCGTGCTTGGTCATGTTGTAGATGCCCGCGCCGACCGGATTGGCGAGCATCGCGCCGGAACTGTAGTTGGCGATGCGCGAACCGGGCGCATTCTTGCGCAGCAGCGGCAGGAAGGCCTGCACCACGCGCAACTGGCCGAAGGTGTTGATCTGGAACAGGCGTTCAGCCTGCTGCAGGTCGGCCGCTTCGAGCACGCCGACGGCGATGTTGGCGACACCGGCGACATTCATCAGCAGGTCGATGCCCTGCCCGTTCAGCGCCTGCGCCACCGTTTCCGCGCTCTTGCGCACGGATTCGGTGCTGGAGACATCCTGATCGACCAGCGTGACATTGGAGCTGTTGACCAGGTCGGTCGGCGCGCCCGGCAGCACACCGGCAAACACGCGCCAACCCTGTCCTGACAGGGCCTTGACCAGCAGATTGGCCTGGCCGACGTTGGCGCCGGTGATAAACGCTGTTTTCATCTTGTGGTCTCCTACCGAAAAAGAACGGGGCGGCTCGGCCGCCCCGGTTGAAAATTAAAAATCAATGCCCGCCGCGCGCTGCGGCTTCCGGCGTGAACATGGCCGGCGTCACGTTGTTCTGGTTGACCTTCCACCACTTGTCACCCGCCTCGTTGGTCAGGTAGCCCGCCTCGTAGGCACCGGAGGTGAGGTCGTAGTAAAGGGTCGCGCCACGGTGCCAGCCGATAGACTCCGGCTCGTAGTTGAAATTCACCATCGCCACGCGCCACAACTGGCCACGCGCGTCGTAGTTGTCTGCCGACAGGGTCAGCCAGGTGTCTTCGTCGGCGTAGAGCATGCGCTTGCTGTAGATATGGCGCACACCCTGCTTCAAGGTGCCTTCCACCACCCAGACGCGGTGCAGTTCATACCGCTCATAGTCCTGGTTGATCACGCCCGGCTTGATCAGGTCCTTGTACTTGACCGAAGTGTCGTTGATCCTGAAGTTGTCGTAGAGGACATACATTTCCTTCTTGCCGATCAGCTTCCAGGTGTAGCGCTCCGGCGAGCCATTGAAGCCGTAGTCGTCATCCACCGTGCGCAGACCCGCGGGCGGCACCGGGTAGTCGAAGCCCACTTCCGGCGCCTGACGCACGCGGCGAATGCCGGGCAGGTACTGCCAGGACTGGGTCGAGTCATGGGAAAAGTCGTTCGGCTGGTAGCCGACGGCGGTGAAGCCTTTTTCGCGCTCCGGCAGCAGGTAGCTGGTGTAGAAATAGGCGTTGATCTTGTCCTGGTACGAGCCGCGTTTCTTGGGATCGTTGGACAGCGCATTGGTCATGAACTTGTTCTTGCCCCAGGCGATGCTGCCATTGGCATAGACGTCGGCGACATCCACCGTGGCCTGTTCATTCCAGGCTCGAGGGGGATTGATGATGTTCCAGACCGCTTCCAGGCCGCTTTGCGGGATCGGGAAAGGCAGCCCGCCGGTGATGCCGGTGATGCCAAGACCGTTATGAATGACTTCGGATGTCACCGCGTTCTTCTTGGTCGCGTCGCAGACCCATTCCGGGCCCGCGAAATCGCGGTGGCTGGGATAGACGTTCATATGAAACGACTGCGGGTACTTCTTCATGAGGGCTTTTTCGCCCTCGGTCATCCTGGCCGCGTACTTATCCATGTTCTGCGCATTTATCGTGAACAAAGGCTTTTCGTTCGCATAGGGGCCGGGCTGATAGCCGGAACGAGCCGTCATGCCAGGCCATTTGCCGACATATTTGCCGGTGTACGCGGCGACGCCATCGGCGCTGCCGGCCTTCTCGGCACCTAGGCAGGTCAGCTTGGGGCCGTCTAGTGCCGCGGCTTGCTCCGCGGAGACCTTGGCGAGCGCGGCCTGCAGGGGCAGACACATACCGCCGCCGAGTACGCACAGGGTTATAGCTTGTTTGAGCTTCATTACAGCCTCCTCAAGAATACCGGGACATCATTGTTTGTCCGAATCCGGCCCTGAAACCCTGCCGTGCAGGCAGGACAGGCAACCGGCTGCCAACGACCTGGATGACGCTACAGGAATGTTAGCGCCGGTCAAGCCGGACACATCGTCCAAATCAAGTAGTCAGGCCGCATCCGCCTGCCGGATTCCAGCCAATCCCCGCACCCTTAACGGTAGTTTTTCAGCAGTTCGATGCCAAACCTGGTCTGCTCCGGAATCTCCTTTTCATTGGCGGCGGCCACGCTCTTTTCGATTTTCCCGCCCACCAGCGGCACCTTGGAGTGGATGTTCCAGGTGTAGGTGAGCACGCAATCCTTGCCCTCATCGCGCAGCGAGGTTTCACCGGTCATCTCGACGGGCATGCCCTGCAGTTCGACGGAGATGCGGCCGGTCTTGGTGGCGACGTTCCAGCTATCTTCGTGGACCACGGTGACCGCCGGAACCTTGCGCTTGAACTTGACGCTGAAATTCTTGCCGTCGAAGTGATGGCTCAGCACTTCGTAGACCTTGTGTCCCTGCTTCTCCAGCCGGTCGCAATAGAATTTCTTGTCCGTCATCATCTTGATGACCAGGTCGGATGACGCCGGGAAGCGCGCCTCAATGGTTTGTTTCATGGTGCCGATTTCCTCCGGAAACTGAATTGAATTATCGAACTACGCGCGCAGCTTATTCCGCATAAGGCTCATAAGCCGACTTTGGCGAACCGCATTCGGGACACAGCCAGTCCTCCGGCAGATCGGCAAAGCGGGTACCCGGTGCGTTGCCCGTTTCGGGTGAGCCGGCGGCCTCGTCGTAGATGTGGCCGCAGATGACGCAGATCCATTTGTTCATGCTGTGCATCCTGCACAGACTTTCAAAACAGGCCGTTTCATATCAGGCAGCCTTGCGCGCAGAGGCAGCGTTGGTTTTCACCATGAGCTTGTTGATGCGGCGCGCGTTGTGGTGGGTGTATTCGTAGTCAATGCGGCCATCACCATCCGCCAGTTCGGCATCGGGGAAGCGCCGCATGAATTCCTTGAGCATCAGGCTGCCCTGCACGCGCACCAGGTAGGTGCCGATGCAGAAATGCGCGCCGGCGCCGAACACCAGGTTGCCGTCGAGCCTGCGCGTGATGTCGAGCCTGGTCGGATTCTCCCACTTCGCCGGATCGTGCCAGGCCGCCTGGATATTGACGCCGATAGCCTGTCCTTTCTTGATGAGCTGGCCGGCGAACTCGATGTCCTCAGTGGCGAAACGGAAGAACGGCATCTTGCCGAAGGAGCCGTAACGCAGCAGCTCGATGATGGCGTTCTCCATCAGTTCGGGCTTCTGCTTGAGCAGCGCGTACTGGTCCGGATTGCTCAGCAGGCCGTGGATCAGGAAGGTATGCAGATCGGTCGCGGTGTCCGAACCGGCCGTGACCAGCGCGAACACCACCGACAGGATCTCGTAGTCGTCCAGGCGCTCGCCGTTTTCCACCGCGCCGACCAGGCTGCCGAGGAAGTCGTCGCCCGGATGCGGCAGGGCGCGCCGCGCGGCGATCTGATCGCGGAAATACTTGAACCCCGGCAGCGTCGCCTGCATCGCGGCGTCGCGCTCCTTCACACCGAGATTGATGCGCGTGGACTTGATCACGCTGACCGCGAATTCATGAAAATACTCCTCCATGTTGGTCGGCACGCCGATCATGCGCGAGATCGAGCGCACCGGAATCTTGTTGGCCAGCGTCTCGTAAACGTCGAACTCCGGCGCGTCGCCGATGGCGTTGAAGCAGTCCTCGACCAAGTCGTGGATCTTGGCGTCGATCTTGCCCATCACCGGCTTGGAGAACGCCGGCATCGTCAGCTTGCGCAGGCGCAGGTGCTCCTTGGGCGACACCGCGAAAAACCCTTTCTCGAACGCGCGGTCGAAGTCGTTCTTGTCGGCCTCGGCCTTGGGCGGCGGCGCCAGTTCCCAGGCGCGGAAATTCGGCGTAAAGCGATTGTCCTTGAGCACCTTGTCGCAGAGGTCGTGATTGCTGACCAGCCACATCTGCAAATCCTTGTGCCAGGCGATCGGGTAGTCCTTCATCAGCTTCTGCCACACCGGATCGGGGTTGCGGATGAAGTCCTTTGAATAGGGGTTGAAGATCAGGCCGTTGATCTCGACGCGTCCGTTCGCGGGCGCTGCGGCAGTGGTCGTCATTGCGGGTTCTCCTCGGTAAATCAGCCGTCGATGCGGCCGTGGGTTGATGGTTTCGAACCGCGCGCGGTTCGTCTGGGATTGTCTTGTGTCTTTGGCTGGTGCAAGGCCGCGCGCGGCAGCACCTCGCCGCGTGCGGCGGCGATGCCGGCCAGCAGGCGCTGCAACGTCGGCAGCCACGGAATCGGATCGAGGTTCAGCGCATCCGGCAGCACCCGGCGCACCTGCGCCAGTTCGGCCGGGTCGCGCTCGCCCAGCGTGCGGCGCATCGCGGCGTCCCAGGGCTTGCCCGCGGACCGGCTAGCGTTGAGGCCGATGGCACCGGCGGCCGCGCCTATCGTCACCATGCCGATGGCGTGAAACAGTTGCACGCCTTCGATTTCGGAAAAACCGTGTTCGGAGATCGCACCGAGAAACTGCTCCAGCACGTCCACTTCCGCATGCGGGCCGAGTTCGCCCTTGAGCAGTTGGTTGATTAGCTCCGGCTCCGCCAGGAAAGACTCGAACAGGCTCTCGGCATAGCGCGTGGCGAGTTCCGACCAATGGCCGTTCGCGCCATCCGGCAGGCCGCGCGCAAGCGTGAGCTGAAACGCCGCCAGCCGCACCAGTTCGTCGCGGTTGCTGACGTGGCGGTACAGCGTCGCCACCGCGACATCCAGATGATCCGCCACCTGCTTGAGCGTCACGCGATCGAGGCCGATCTCCAGCGCGGCGGCGATGATCGCCTGGGCGTTCACGCGCGGCGGACGACCAACGCGCGCGGTCTGCGCCGTCTCTGTCCTAGCCACTGCCCGCACCGCCGGAACACCCATTGCCGCACCTTGGAATTAATTTCTGTATGGAGTTTCGCAAATGGATTCTCGAAATTCCTACTCCATGCGGATGAGAGGGGCATCATCGCCCTACTCGCTCGCGCCTAAAGAATTTCGCGTCAGCTTGCGTCAACGTTTTTCGGTGTAGCGCGTTGGTCAGTATCGGAGGCACTTGCTTCCACTCGATTGGACGCACCATGCAAATATCCGCTACGGCCGCTACCGTCGCAGTGATCTTCTTGGGTACAGCTATGACGCAGCAGCGGCTGGCAAAAGTGGCTGATTCTCCGGAGACTGCGACGTGGTTTGAGCCTGGGGTGATGGCTTACCCGCAACCGGCGAACTCTGATGGCCAGCCGCCGTCGGATGACCAGCCTCCGCCGGTCTGGGCCGCGGTACGGGGAAACATCCCGGCCATCACTATGGCGTGGTTTGGGCCGGGAGTGATGGCTTACTCGCAACCGGCGAATTCAGACGGCCAGCCGCCGTCGGATGACCAGCCTCCGCTGGTCTGGGCTGCGGTACGGGGAAACATCCCGGCCATTGAGGCATTGCTTGATCATGGTGCAGAGATCGACCAGGAAGGCCCGGCCGGGGGCAACGCGCTCGCCGCAGCGATATTGAATCAGCAAGTTGACACCGTCGATCTGCTCATCAGGCATGGCGCGAACATCAACATGACCTATTCAGGAAGCCTGAAGGGGCTGCGACCCATCGTGCTTGCCGCGCGCGCCGGCAACGTAGGCATCCTCAACCGCCTGATCAGCCGGGGAGCAGAAGTAAATTTCAAACCATCCGACCCAGACCAGGCCACGGCACTCCATGAGGCGTTGGTGCATGAACAGTTCGCTGCCGCGCGGCGGCTTCTTGATGCCGGTGCGACTCCTAATTTGAGCAAGACTCCGAATGAGAACTAAAGGGGCCAGGTTCAAATTATTCAGCCTGGAAAATCCCTCGCCCGCTCCTGCCGTTTGACGATGCAACGTCGTTATATTTTATTTACTATTTTAATTTAAATTAAATAGTTACGCACAAGCTCGCATCAATCTATGCCGGGAGCGGGTGACGCATCAACGCGCAGCCCATCCCTTTTCAGCGAGCGCCCATGCATTTCCCTTGGGAATATGCTTATGAAATCTTAAATCTACGCCGAATAACGTAATTGTCCGCCGGCACGCGCTGCTAGAATTCGCGCCCGATGAGCCTTTCGTTCATGAGGATAGAGTCAAATGGCAAAAGTAGGGACCGAAAGCGTGCTGTCCGTGCAGCATTGGAACGACACGCTGTTCAGCTTCAAGACCACGCGCGACACGTCGATCCGTTTCGAGAACGGCCACTTCGTGATGATCGGGCTGGAAGTCGAAGGCAAGCCGCTGATGCGCGCCTACAGCATCGCCAGCACCAACTACGACGAGCACCTGGAATTCCTCAGCATCAAGGTGCAGGAAGGCCCGCTGACCTCGCGCTTGCAGCATCTCAAGCCGGGCGACATCATCCTGGTCAGCCGCAAGCCGACCGGCACGCTGATCCTGCACGACCTGCTGCCCGGCAAGAACCTCTACCTGCTGGCCACCGGCACCGGGCTCGCGCCGTTCATGAGCATCATCCGCGACCCGGAGGCTTACGAGCGCTTCGACAAGGTCGTGCTGGTGCACGGCGTGCGCTTCGCCAGCGAACTGGCGTATGCCGAATACATCACCTCGCACCTGCCGGAAGACGAATTCCTCGGCGACATGGTGCGCGAGAAACTGATCTATTACCCCACGGTCACGCGCGAGCCTTTCCGCCACCGCGGCCGCATCACCGAGCTGATCGAGAACGGCAAGATTTTTTCCGACATCGGCCTGCCGCCGCTCGACCCCAGCCATGACCGCGCCATGATTTGCGGCGGGCCGGCGATGCTGCAGGATCTCAGTGACGTGCTCGACAAGCGCAATTTCAAGGTCTCGCCGCACATCGGCACGCCGGGCGATTACGTGATCGAGCGGGCGTTCGTGGAGAAATAAGCGGCGTTTCCAGCGCTGCTGCACAAACCCCGAAGTGGTGCGATCCGGGGTTTTATTTTTCAGCCGCCCAGATCGTCCGGCCTTCCTTCAGCGTCATCCTCACCCGCACTGTCGCAAGATCGGCACGGGCCTGCTGCCACGGCGTGGATAGAAGGCACAGGTCGGCAGACACACCCGCTTCGACACGGCGTGCCGGTTTGTCCGGCGTTTCCAGCGTGGAAGCAAACAGCGTGAACGCTTCCTCCGGCGTGAGCGCTTCAGCCTCGCCGATCTGCCTGCCGCTATGCGACCGGCGGCTGACCGCCGCCTGCATCGCCGCCCAAGGATCGGGCACACCAAACGGCGCGTCGGTGCTGCCCGCCAGCGGGATGCCGGCGTCGAGAAATCCGCGAAGTCGATACAGCCAGGGCCGGTCGTCCGCCGCCACCTCGTCCAGATAGGCATCGCCGCGCTCGGCGATGAAGTTGGGTTGGGTGACAACGGTCAGGCCCAGTTCCGCAATCAGCGCCATCAAGTCTGGCGGCGTGACCGAAGCGTGCTCGATGCGGTCGCCGGCGCGACTGCCCGCCTGCTGCAAGGCGCCGAGCGCGAACACCAGGTCGGTACGCGTCACGCAATGGAATGCGACGTTGCGGCCTGCATCGTGACTGCCGCGAATCTGCGCGCAGAGCGCGTCAAACTCCGGTAACTCTGCATCGTGCAGGTGAAACTTATGTGCCCCACGGCGGATGCCCGCGCCATCCATCGCGTGATCGAGCCGCGCGTCGCCCATGACCACGATGTCCTGCAACAACTCGCCCCGCTGCTGCGCGGCGGAAAAGTAGCGATATGCGTCCGGCCCGTTGTTCGGCGTGGTGTCGGTAACGCCAGTCACGCCATAGCCCGCCAGCAGGCGGCTCACCTGCCGCAGGCTGGGCCGCTCGCCGCCGAGGCGCTTGCGCAGCCAGTCGTCGGCGTCGTACAGGCGCCCGGTCGGCTTGCCGTCCTTGCGCTCCAGCGGGTCACTGCCCTGCCCGATGTTCAGCTTTTCCAGAGCGTGCGAATTCAAGATCCACAGGCGGCCGCTGCGGTGCTGGATGCGCACCGGCCGGTCGGCGACCAGACGATCGAGCCATGCGCCATCGATCTCGCCCGCCACCGATTCGTGATAGCCGATGCCGCGTATCCATGCGCCAGCTTCCGTGCGATCCGCGGCAGTACTGAGACGACCGCCAAGTTCCTCGGCCGTGTGAACCTGTGGCGGACCACATTGCACCGATGCCATCGACGCGGCCAATGCGCAGAGATGCAAATGATGGTCGTGCAGGCCCGGCAGCAGCGCGGCGCCGGCGGCATTGATCACCGCCTCGTCCGGTCCTGCGATCAGGTGCGGGGCGATCTCGACGATACATCCATCGGCGATACGCACATCCGCACGGCGCGCGCCGAAGTCGAGTTCGGCATCGCGGATCAGCATTTGATTTTCCAGTCCGCGAATACCGCCGCGGTATCTGCGCCAAGCGCGGATGCAGCGGCTGTGGGCCGGCGCGGCGAGGGCATCGCGGCCTGCGCGCCCATGTGATCCGCATGCGCCGTCCAGTCACGGTTGCGCTCGCACGCGGCCTCCGCCGAAGCCGGCCGCTCGAACTGCAGGCAATGCCGCACGACGTCGCACAAGGCGATGGCAACCAGCCCTGCACCGCCGCGCTGAAAGCCCGCCCAGGCCGCAAGCGCGGCGTGCAGGCCGGTAAGCGGATCGGCAATGGCATCGCCACCAAAAATGTCCAGCCCTGTCGTTTGTCGCAGCAGGTAGGAAAGGCCGGCATTGACGGCGGCATCGTCGCCAAATGCGGCCCACTGTTCCTGTTCTCCACCACGTCCATAACCCGTGAGACTGATCCAGGTAAGTTGCGGAAACTCGGCCACCAGTTGTTCGGGCGCGAGTCCCAGTTGGCGCAGGGCGCGGGGGCGCGAACCTTCGATGACGATATCGGCCGACGCGATCAGCGCGAGCAATTGCTCACGACCCTGCGTGGTCGCGGGGTCCAGCGCGACGCAGCGCTTGCCTGCGTGGAGCAGGTCGAAGAATGCGGCCGGTCCGCGCCGCGCGCCGTCGGGACGCTGCGGACTTTCCACCTTGACCACATCTGCACCGAGTCGCAATAGCAGGTGGCTGCACAGCGGCCCGGCCCAAAGTGAAGACATATCCACCACGCGCGGATGAGTGTGGTACGGCGCCGATCCCGGGGGTGTAGATACGATGTTTGTGAACCACGGCACCGGCCGCGTAGGCGTCGGCACGCTCGGCGCAATCGCGAGGCCCAGCAGCCGGCCGCGCTCGACCAGGTCATGCATCGTGCGTGTCCGCAGCTGCTGCGCGAGACCTGTCCAATCGCCGACAGCGCACGCCTCCTGCTCCAGCCACGCGGGCAGCAGTGCCCAGTCGTCATCGCGCACCAGGTTTACGGCGATACGGCCATCGGCGGTCTGCAACAGGTGACAGCCACCGCCAGGAGAAATTGCGCCATTGCGACCA
>JBOICL010000200.1:0-2649 GCA_050740055.1 Stenotrophobium sp. | reverse complement strand
TGTGCACCTCGGTTCTGCAGGCCACGCCTGGTTCCCGCCCAAGGATGGCCTGTCGGTGATCCCGAAGGCCGCCAACGAAGCGCTGTGCCAGGGCATTGCCAAGGAAGAAGGTCGCAACAACGTCCGCGCCAATAGCATTCTGGTCGGCGTGATCGAGGCTGGCATGTTTCTCGAACTGCTCAAGCGCGGCGTGTTCGACCAGAAGTGGACCGACGAGACGCAGAAGCTGCTGGCGCTCAAGCGCTGGGGCAAGCCGGAGGAGATCGGCCACGCCGCCGTGTTCCTCGCCACCAACGGTTACGTCACCGGCCAGCAGATCAACGTCTCCGGCGGTTTCGGCGTCTGAGCGCCGGAAGGGAAACCCGGAATGCCCTACACCTTCAAGCCCCGATCACAGGAGCCACACATGTCCCAGCGTCTCGAAGATATCGAAGATATTCGCCAGCTCAAGTACCGCTACTGCCGCTGCATCGACACCGCCAACATCGCCGAGCTGGCCGAACTGTTCACGGAAGACGCCAGCGTCTGCTATGTCGGCGGCAGCTATCGCTTCGAGGCGCAGGGGCGCGACAAGATCGTCGAAGCTATCGGTGGCGCCTTCCACGCGGAGGCGATCGCCTTTCACCACGTCAACCATCCGGAGATCACCATCACCTCGTCAACCGAGGCGACCGGTGTGTGGTATCTCAAGGACTGGTTCCTCGACCTGCGCCACAAGATCATCACCGACGGCTCCGCGCTCTACCGCGACCGCTACGTGAAGCAGGGCGGCAAATGGCTGATTCACCACGCCAGCTACTCGCGCATTTTCGAGATCGTCACGCCGGTGACCGAGCGGCCCAACATCACCGCGCACTACCTCGCCCAGCACGCCCGAAAGCTGCCGGCGGCCTGAGTGTGTGCGGCGGTTGTGGCAGACAACCGCCGCATCATGAGGACTGGATGATCGCTGCTCGATGTCAGGATGGCTGGGTGTCGCCGGCCGCCAGCACGAGGTACCAGCGCCGCAGCGCGCCGCTGGCGACCAGCAGCCACACCAGCAGGCTGATGTAGACGCCGACGGCCGGGATAGCTTGCAGGAAATCCAGTTTCAGCGCCTGCGCCAGTTCATAGGTGCCGACGGTATACATGCCCAGCGGGAATACGATGTCCCAGTCGTCCACTTCGTAACGGATCGGCACATGGCGCCAGTCGTGACGCCAGATTTCCAGCATCACCAGCAGTGGCACCCACCACGTCGCAGTGGCCCAGAAAAACAGCGTAAAACCTTTCACGAACGGCATCAGCTCGGCCAGCGGACTTGTCGCGGGCGTGTACAGCACGATCAGGCTGCCGGCCAATGTGGTGATCGCCAGCGCGCCCATGTCGATCCAGTACGGCGGCGTGAACTCCCGCGCGCGCAGAGGGAAAAACACGATGCGGTACACCACCAGCGTGATGAGCAGCAGATACAGTGCATCTCCCAGCAGGTACAGACACAGCGCGCTGAACAGCCAGGCGGCAGGATGCAGTGAAGGCTGATCGCTCACCAGCAAGGCCAGCAGTACCGCCAGCGCCTGCGTCGCGACCACGGCCACCAGCCAGCTGCCGTTGATGCTGTGTGTGAAGCTCGGCTTGGTCCGTGCAGTGATGGTGGCCGCGAAAAACAGATACGTCAGCAGCGCCCAGAACAGTGCGCCGAGCAGTGCCAGCACACACGCCAATTTCGGCAGATGCACCACCAGCATAAACTGGCTGCCCAGCACGCAGGTCGCCGCGGCCAGCGTGAGGAAACCGGCGCCGCGCGCAGGGTCAACGAAGTCTGCAACCAGTTCGCGCCGGAAGAGCAACAGGCGCAATACGGTCAGTGTCAGCAACACCAGCCACGCCAGCAGATTGATGCCGAGCAGCGTCAGCGCCAGACCGTGCATACCGTGCTGGTTGACGTCGATCGAGACGATGCCAGTGGCCATGACCAGCGCGAAGCTGCCAGGGTTGAGGTGATGCGCGCGCTGCAGGATGAAATCGGCAAGCTTCATGAAACCTCCATGAGTCGATGGCCAAGATTACATCCTGCTGCGTGTGCGGCGCTGAATGCTCAGGCTTGTGACGCCCGGCGTGACCGAATAGCCGCGGCGTCGAGGCAGAATGCGGAAGTCGAAATTATTTTCCGCGTGCCGGCTGCGATGCGGTGTCGTGGGCGACTCAACCGAGTTTGAGCTGCCCGCGCCAACCGTAGTCCGGATCGCCGATGACGATGAAGCCGGGATTGAGCAGCGAGGGCTTCTCGTTGTAACGCAGCGGCGTCCAGTCCGGCAACGTGACCACTTCGCAGCCGGCCCGTTCGGCCACGCAGTGGCCGGCGCCGGTGTCCCACTCGGAGGTGGGGCCGGTACGCGGATACAGGTCGGTGCTGCCTTCGGCGACGAGGCAGAACTTGAGCGAACTGCCGCGGCTCACTGCGTCATGTTCTGGCGCCGGCGCGAGCAGCACGTCGAGCGCGGCGTCCCGGTGCGACTTGCTTACGACCAGGCTGGGGCGCGTGGGTACCTTGCGCGCATGGATTGCTTCGCGCTGGCCGTCGCGGATGCGGAAGGCGCCAGCGCCCTTCGCACCCATGTAGCTGACGTGCAGTGCGGGTGCATGCACGACGCCCAGGGTGGGCACACC
>JBOICL010000199.1:0-5802 GCA_050740055.1 Stenotrophobium sp. | reverse complement strand
TTGCCAAACTTGTCAGCCGAAATCTTGGTCAGGGCAGCCGTCGTCGTGGTCTTGCCATGGTCAACATGTCCAATCGTGCCGACATTCACATGCGGCTTGACGCGCTCAAATTTCTCTTTTGCCATTGTCCTTAATCCTCTCGAAATAAGTTTCTAAAACACGATCTACAGTCCCCCTGAGTCAAGGGGTGCGCGGCTCACCGCCGCACAGGGTTGTGGCGAACAACGGTGCCTCGGCACCAAACCAAAAGACGGCCTCACCGTCCTTTGGTTTGGTGCCCACCACAGGAATCGAACCTGCGACCTCACCCTTACCAAGGGTGTGCTCTACCGACTGAGCTAGGTGGGCGTCACTATCTCTACATCCCGCGTTACCGCGGCTTACCGTTACAAAAAACAAGACTGGAGCGGGAGACGGGAATCGAACCCGCGCTATCAGCTTGGAAGGCTGAAGTTCTACCATTGAACTACTCCCGCCCGACTGGTCCCGCGGCCACATTAGAGTTGCAGTGGTGGAGGGAGAAGGATTCGAACCTTCGTAGACATAAGTCAGCAGATTTACAGTCTGCCCTCGTTGGCCGCTTGAGTATCCCTCCGCTTCTTTCTGCTACTCACATCTGCCATCCCTGGCGTTACTGCTGCCAATTCGGGAACGCCCGGCCCGGCCATCCATGGCCGTGCGTTCTGTCCTCGCAAGTTGCACTTGCAAGGGAGCCTCACCCAAAAGGAGCCGCGTATTCTCTTTGCGCGGCTTCTGTGCGTCAAGCGAATTCTTGCAAAACCGCTCTATAGCCTGTTGTATGCAAGTCCGTCCTGAACGCGTGAACTGCAATCAGCGCACCCGCTCTTGCAAAGGCAGCTTTAAATTTGTTTTATTTTAAAAATAATTAAAATAATTAAACAATAAATAAAAACAGCTGCGCTCGCCTTGGCAATAGAGCGGGTGCCGACACGGTGCTTGCCGGAAGGGCAATGAGCGCAGGAGGCACCCGAAGCCCGCGACCAGCGTGAAGGTCGGCACCCCCAACCACCCGCTCCCGCACCCGTTTTGCTACGCAAAAACCCCGCGTCGCGGGCGGGTGCGCATGCGACAGCCGCCTCAGCGCTGGATATTGCGGCCGTAGAAGATTTCCATGATCTCGCGGTTGACGTGCTCGCGGATCTTGCGCGACTCGCGCGGCGGCAGTTCGGCGGCGCCCTCGCCGAACAGGTAAGTGTCGAGGTCGAGTTCCTTCAGGCGCATCTTGGTGTGGAAAATGTTTTCCTGGTAGACGTTCACGTCCACCATCTGGTAGCGGTCCTTCATGTCGGCCGCGATGAAGCTCTGGATGGAGTCCACATTGTGGTCGATGAAGTGCTTCATGCCGCGCACATTGCGCGTGAAACCGCGCACGCGGTAATCCATGACCACGATGTCGGACTCGAAGGACTTGATCAGGTAGTTCAATGCCTTCAGCGGCGAAATCTTGCCGCAGGTGGAGACATCGATGTCCGCGCGGAAAGTCGAGATGCCGGCGTCCGGATGCGTTTCCGGATAGGTGTGCACCGTGATGTGGCTCTTGTCGAGATGGCCGACCACGGAGTCTTTCTTCGACGGCACGTGCAGGCCGTCGTGGTGCCCTTCCGAGATCAGCATGGTCACCGACGCGCCCTGCGGGTCGTAGTCCTGGCGCGCGATGTTGAGGATGTTGGCGCCGATGATATTGGCCACTTCCGTGAGAATCGCGGTCAAGCGCTCGGCGTTGTAGGCCTCGTCGATGTACTCGATGTATTCCTGCTGGTGCTGCTGCGAACGCGCGTAGCAGATGTCGTAGATATTGAAGCTCAGTGTCTTGGTGAGGTTGTTGAACCCCAGCAGCTTGAGCTTAGGATTATTGGTCGGTTTGGGCTTGGGCTTGGCCAATGCAGGAGCTTCCGGTGAAGAAAATTGACAGCGCGCCGCGTCCGGCGCGGCGGCAATTATCCAACAAATTGCTGCGCCTTGCGTGGCAGCAGAGCAGACCCTGAATCAGGCCGCTTCGCGCACTTCGTAATCGTGCGTTATCTTTACCCCGCCGCTCTTGAGCATGATCGAGGCGGAGCAGTATTTCTCCGCCGACAATTCGACCGCGCGCTTCACGTGATTCTCCGCCAGCGCCTTGCCGGTGACCACGAAGTGCATGTGAATCGCGGTGAACACCTTGGGGTCGGTGTCCGCGCGCTCCGCTTTTAGTTCCACCCAGCAATCGGTGATCTGCTGACGGGATTTCTTCAGGATCATCACCACGTCCACCGCCGAGCAGGAGCCGACGCCCAGCAGCATCAGCTCCATCGGCCGCGGGCCGAGATTGTGTCCGCCAATTTCCTGCGGGCCGTCGATGACGATAGCGTGGCCGCTGCCGGTCTCGCCGATGAAGGCGGCGTTTTCCGCCCATTTGATGCGTGCTTGCAAGGGAGTCTCCGTGGAGTTGTAAAAAGTTGTGCTATTTTCAGAAAAATCCGGCGCCGCTGCCAGGCGCGAAAATAGCAGGATACCGATCATGTTTGATAAGCCAGCGGTACAGGCCCTGATTGAACAGGCGCACAAGCGCAGTTACCCGGCCAAGCACACCATCGTGCATGCCGGCAGCGAGCCGCAGTCGCTGTACCTGATACTCGAAGGTTCGGTCAGCATCTTTCTTGAAGACGAACATGGCCGCGAAATCGTGCTGGCCTACCTCAATCCCGGCGACTTCTTCGGCGAAATGTGCCTGTTCCCGGAGCAGAAAGTGCGCACCGCCGGGGTACGCACACGCCGCGAGACGCTGGTCGCCGAAACCAGCTACCAGACTTTCCGCCAGTTCAGCCATGAGCACCCTGAAATCATGTACGAACTGGCCGGCCAGCTTTCCCGCCGCCTACGCGACACCAGCCAGCGTTTGCGCGAACTGACCTTTGTCGATGTGGCCGGCCGCGTGGCGCACACCCTGCTGGAGTTGAGCCGACAACCCGGCGCCATGCCTCACGACCGCGGCGTCGTGGTGCGCATCAGCCGCCAGGAACTCTCAAGCAATGTCGGCTGTTCGCGCGAGATGGCTGGCCGCGTGCTGAAAAAGCTCCAGGAAGACGGCGTGGTCAGTTGCCAGGGACGCAACGTCCTTGTGCTCAGCACGCGCAAGCGCTAATGAAACTCTGAATATGCTGCTGCGCTTGGCATCTTGCGTGAGGGCGGTGCTCGGAATCCTCACATACTATTTCGTATGCTCCGGTTCCTGCGCTCCGTCCTCACGCAACCTACCTGCGCTCGCGACGCTTATTCAGAGTTTCATTAAACGAGCAGACTTGCTAGCGCGGCGCCGGGACTAGCCTGACGCATCAGCGATTCGCCGATCAAGAAACGCTGCACGCCGGATGCGCGCATGCGCTGCACGTCCACCGCCGTGGCGATGCCGCTCTCGGTCACCACCTCGCAGTCTGCCGGCAATAGAGGCAGCAGTTCCAGTGTCGTCTCCAGGCGCGTCTCGAAAGTCCGCAGGTTGCGGTTGTTGATGCCGAGCAGCCAGTCGCAGCCCAGGTCCGCGCCCAGCACCTGTTCCAGTTCCGGCCGATCATGAATCTCCACCAGTACGTCCAGCCCGAACTCGCGTGCGCAGGCATGCAGCTCATTGAGTTGCGTGGCCGACAGTGCGGCGGCGATCAGCAGCACGCAGTCGGCACCAATGGCGCGGGCTTCGGCGATCTGGTGCACGTCGATCAGGAAATCCTTGCGGATCACCGGCAGCGTGCAGGCCGCCCGCGCCGATTGCAGATAATCGTTGTGCCCTTGGAAAAACTGCTGATCCGTGAGCACGGAGAGGCAGGCCGCCCCGCCCTGTGCGAATTCGCGCGCAATCCAGGCCGGATCGAAATCCGCGCGGATCAGGCCCTTGCTCGGCGAGGCTTTCTTGATCTCCGCGATCACCGCGGCGCTGCCGCCTGCGGCCTTGATGCGCAGCGCACGGGCGAAACCGCGCGGCGCGCCCTGCGACGCGGCCAAGTCACGCAGCGCCATCATCGAGTAGTGCCGCTTCAGCGCCGTGATCTCATCACGCTTGATCGAGAGAATCTTGTCCAGAATGTCACTCATGCCTTCAGCGCCCGCGTAGCTTTGACGAACTGGTTCAGTCGCGCGCGCGCCGCGCCGCTGGCGATGACTTCGCGCGCCAGTGCGATGCCGTCGCTGATGCTGGCCGCCACGCCCGCGACATACAGCGCCGCGCCGCTGTTGAGACAGACGATGTCGCGCGCCACGCCCGGCGTGTTGTCCAGAACTTCGAGAATTTTCGCCTTGGATTCCAGTGCGTTCGCTACCCTGAGATTGCGGCTGGATGCCATCGCCAAGCCGAAGTCCTCGGGCTGGATTTCGTATTCGCGCACGACGCCGTTGCGCAATTCGCCGACCTGGGTCGCCGCGCCCAGCGTGATCTCGTCCATGCCATCCTTGCCCCAGACCACCAGCGCACGCTGGATGCCGAGACGTTCCAGTACTCGCACCTGGATGCCAACGAGATCCGGGTGAAACACGCCCATCAGGATGTTCGGCGCATTGGCCGGATTGGTCAGCGGGCCGAGGATGTTGAAGATGGTGCGCACGCCCATCTCGCGACGCACCGGCGCCACTGCCTTCATCGCCGGATGGTGGTTGGGCGCGAACATGAAGCCGATGCCGCATGCCGCAATGCACGCGGCGACTTTTTCCGGCGGCACATCAATGACTGCACCCAGCGCTTCCAAAACGTCGGCGCTGCCGGATTTCGACGACACGCCTCGATTGCCGTGCTTGGCCACGCGCGCGCCAGCCGCCGCCGCGACGAACATCGAGCAGGTGGAAATATTGAAACTGTGGCTGCCGTCGCCACCGGTGCCGACAATATCGACGAAATGCTCGTGCGGCTGGACCTCGACGGTGCGCGCAAGTTCGCGCATGACGCGCGCGGCCGCGGCGATCTCGCCCACCGTCTCCTTCTTCACGCGCAGTCCGGTGAGTATCGCCGCGGTCATCACCGGCGACACCTCGCCGCGCATGATCTGGCGCATCAAGTCCATCATCTCGTCGTGAAAAATCTCGCGGTGCTCGATGGTGCGCTGGAGGGCTTCCTGGGGTGTGATGGCCATCAGTTTTTCTCCAGGAAGTTTTTCAATAGCGCGTGTCCATGCTCGGTGAGGATGGATTCCGGATGGAACTGCACTCCTTCAATCGCCAGTGTCTTATGGCGCATGCCCATGATCTCGTCGCGCGCGCCATCGGCGTGCTGGGTCCAGGCGGTCACTTCGAGGCAATCCGGCAGATCGTCCTTCTCCACGATCAGCGAGTGATAACGCGTCGCGGTGTAAGGACTCGGCAGACCGCGGAACACGCCGACGCCGGTGTGATGAATCGGCGACACCTTGCCGTGCATCACCGCGCGCGCGCGCGCGACCGTGCCGCCGAAGGCCTGGCCGATGGCCTGGTGCCCGAGGCAGACACCGAGTATCGGAAACCGGCCCTTGAGCCGGCCGATCAGGTCGAGACAGATGCCCGCCTCGTTGGGCGTGCACGGTCCGGGCGACAGCACGATGTGCGAGGGATTCAGCGCCGCGGCTTCGTCCACCGTGATCTGGTCGTTGCGATGCACCTGCACCTCCGCGCCCAGTTCGCCGAGATACTGCACGAGGTTGTAGGTGAAGGAGTCGTAGTTGTCGATCATCAGGATCATGACGGCACCCCCGTGGCCTGCTCGGCGGCGCGCAGCATGGCGCGGGCTTTTTGCAGGGTTTCTTCCCATTCGGCTTCCGGCACCGAGTCGGCGACGATGCCGGCCGAGGC